>JABDCF010000089.1:0-16258 GCA_013288235.1 Bacteroidota bacterium
CTGCCATAAAGCAAAATTAGTAATAGAAGCAGATGGGCCAATCCACCTGCTAAAAAAGGATTATGATAAAAATCGCGATGAAGTGTTAGCCGCTTTAGGATTGACGATTTTAAGATTTGAAAACATTCAAATCCTAAATGAAACACAATCGGTATTAGAAAAGATAAAGGAGCATTTATAGGAAAAATATACTATAATTTCCTCCGCCCTCTTTACCGCCTGCGGTAGAGAGGGCAGGTCGAGCGAAGCAACGACCGGGTGAGTAAACTCTGCGAGCGATATTCACGCGATGCAATGCCCCCTAATCGTTCTAAGACAACCTTTAAATAAGGTCAAAAACATTGTAATATTTCTTCCGCCCTCTTTACCGCCTGCGGTAGAGAGGGCAGGTCGAGCGAAGCAACGACCGGGTGAGTAAACTCTGCGAGCGATATTAACGCTATGCAATGCCCCCTAATCGTTCTAAGACAACCTTTAAATAAGGTCAAAAACATTGTAATATTTCTTCCGCCCTCTTTACCGCCTGCGGTAGAGAGGGCAGGTCGAGCGAAGCAACGACCGGGTGAGTAAACTCTGCGAGCGATATTAACGCTATGCAATGCCCCCTAATCGTTCTAAGACAACCTTTAAATAAGGTCAAAAACATTGTAATATTTCTTCCGCCCTCTTTACCGCCTGCGGTAGAGAGGGCAGGTCGAGCGGAGCAACGACCGGGTGAGTAAACTCTGCGAGCGATATTCACGCGATGCATCGAACTCCCTTCATCCAAACGTCATTATTCCCATTCCAGCGAACACGTTTAAATTTATACTCCTTATCTTTGCCCCATGCCGGAACAAATTTATTCGCCATTTACTACTTTCAATTTCAGCAACCGCAATTGCTTTTTAACCGGGCAAGCTTTAACCTCTGATGAAGAAAAAATACAAGTTTTCCCGCAATGGCTGATGAGCCGGTATAAACTGGAAGATCAACCGTTCAAACTGCTTGATGAGAGTATGGCAACTTATAAAGACTTGAAAATCCCTTGTGCCGCGCATGTTAATGAGGCTTTTCTTGAACCTTTAGAAAATGAAATTGCCGTCGCTTTTGACATTGGTTACGAAGCTGTTGCTAAACTTGATAGCCTCAAATTATTTCAATGGGCGGGTAAACTGCTTTATGGTATTATATTTAACGAGGTGCAAAGCGGTATAAAACTGCAACATGCGAAAGGCGAAGAGTTTAATATTTCGCAATCCATTATACATAAGTTCAGCAACCTGCATTTAATGCTGCAAAGCCTTAACCTGCCCATAACTTTTGAAGGTTTTAAGCCTTATAGTATTTTTCTATTTAAGACAGATAACAATATAGAGGAATTTGGATACCGTGATGAGATCAACACATTAACATTTTCACTGCGGATTAAAGATTTTGGTTTGATCATTTGCATGCAGGATAATGGCGCTAACCGGGCATATCATAGGGAAATGGTAGCGAAAATTGAAAACGAAATTTTACATCCTATTCAATTTGAGGAATTTTGCGGACGTGTGTTTTACTCGGCCTATCTTTTTAACCGCCTGCCCGAATACCATACTTTTACCGTTGAAGATACCATTTATATAGAAGCCGAACCCCTGCGCGGCATGAGCAGCAAACCCTTATTTGACGACTGGATAAACAAAACCTACGGACAGGTGCTGGAAAGTTTCTGGAAAAACTGGGGCTTTTTGCTGTTCGAAATCATTAAAAATGTCGAAAAGCCGATGAGCTTTTTGTTTAATCCTGATGGCAGCCTTATTAATGGGTCAACTCTTGAACTTTCGCGCTGATCTGCATTATAAATTCGTTTACAACATGCGGGTGCAATGCTATGGTGATCAACATGCCGCTTAAAGCGCCAAACATATGTGCATCGTGGTTAACGTTATCGCGTGCGTGCTTTGACGCGTAATTACAATAAACCAGGTATAATATTCCGAATATAACAGAGTAAATAGGTATAGGCAATATCATCAGTGACATTGTACTCACCGGGCTATACATTATCGCGCTGAAAATAACCGCACTAACGGCGCCTGATGCGCCAAGACTATGGTACCAATCATCATTTTTATGTTTGTAAATGGTTGGCAGGTCGCTTAATATTAAACTTGCAACGTATAAAACACCAAATTGCCAGTGCCCCAAAACAGGTTCCAGCTGAAAGGCGAAGAAATAATACGAAAGCATGTTGAAAAACAGGTGCATCCAGTCGTTATGGATCATACCGCTGGTAATTACGGTATAGATCCGCTGTCCGCGCGATACGCTGTAAGGGTGCAATATCAAATTGCTGAACAAGGTATTATTATAGAAAGCCCATAACGAGGTAGCAATTGTGATCCCAAAAATGAACGACGCCACAGGCGCCATCATTATAACATCCATCATTCCGGGTTCTTCAGCAATTATAAGGTGGATCATTTCAAATCAAGTTTTGCATCGGTAAGCAGCCTGCCTACCGGGTAGCGAAGATAGGTTTTTTCGAAGTAAGGCGAATTGTGATAAATAAAAGTTAATTGCGCCTGTGCGCTGGCCGCCAGTTTGGGGTCTTTTGCTTTTTCGTCATCCAGCTTCTTTTTCAGGTCCGGGTCTTTTTTTAACAGGTCGGCAGCAACATCTTCAAAAACATAATTGGAAAACCCTTCCTTCTCACCCAAAACCGAATCGAAAAAATTCCACGCAAAAAATGAATCCACACCCTGTGGCTCCAGCGTTTCAACAATATATCGGTTAAGGGGTTGGTTGGTGTAGACAACATAATCGCCTTCGTAAAATTTCACATTCATCTCAACCGGGTTCAATTTCACGTTGCTGTGGATGTAATGCCCTTCGTAAGGCCTTTGCGGTGTTTTATAATCGCCGATGTAGTACATCTGCAAATCAAGCGTGGTATCATGTGCCAGCCTGCGCATGGCCACGTTATTCAGTTTGTATAACTCTATTATTTTGCCCCAGGCCTGCGGTATCACGTAAGCCAATGGTTTATCAGCAGTTGCGCTTACTTTATAGTTATCGAAATATTTGATGGTTTTGGTGTAGGGTTTGCTCCTGTCATAATATAAACGGGGAAGCCCGCTTACGTCGCTTGTTTTGTATCCTGCCTCATAGCCTTTAAAGGCGAGCGAATCATAGTGGTCCTTAT
The DNA here is from genome assembly GCA_013288235.1 of Bacteroidota bacterium. Taxonomy (GTDB): domain Bacteria; phylum Bacteroidota; class Bacteroidia; order Sphingobacteriales; family Sphingobacteriaceae; genus Mucilaginibacter. Next base: position 3,173 of record JABDCF010000089.1, read on the forward strand.
CAAGGTCCCAGTTAAGGGCGAAGGTTTGCTGCTGGCTTACCTGTTCATCGGCCTTGTGTTTTAGTTCACCTATCAGCTTTGCATCGCGCACATAAATGTCTATCAGGTTTTGCATAAAATCATAAGTAGCATATACCCTTTTATCAAACGGCTTCAGCATATGCGTTTCTGTAATATAACTGATGATATTATGTTGTGAAGTATATCCGGTAGCATAACGTGGCGTTTCCAGGTAGCTCACAATTCCGTTATCGGGGCTTTTATCTTCACTTTCAACATAAGGCGTCATTTCATAGCCGCTTTTTACCATCCTTTTATAAAGCTCCGGCGAAAGGGTTTTAGAGGTATAATCGGCCAGTATCGGGTTTTGCTTATCTTTCTGGGTTTCTATCAGCGTCATTACATACTGGTAGTCGGCGCCGTCGCTGGTATGGTTATCCAAAAACACTTCGGGGTTCCAGGTGTTTAATATCTGCTCAAAAGCAAGTGCGTTCCTGCTATCAGCCTTAATAAAATCGCGGTTCAAATCCAAATTGCGGTAATTGCCCCTGAAACCATAAGCCCGAGGCCCATTCTGATTGATACGGCTCAAGCCACGGTTTAAACAGCCATCTATATTATAAACCGCGATGATACAAATCACAATATCCTTGGGTAACGCCTTTTTTTTCAGCAGGTCGCGGGTAAGCATCATGCTGGCATCAATGCCTTCCGGCTCGCCGGGATGGATGCCGTTGTTGATCAGTAAAACCCGTTTGTTTTGCTTTTTTATCAGTTTAGGATCAAAAACGCCATCGCGCGATAAAACAATTAGGGTTAAAGGCTTACCAATGTCAGTCATCCCGTAATTGATGAGCTTCATCTGCGGGTATTGCTTGCTTAATTTTTGGTAATAAGCAATTATCTCGCTGTAAGTAGCAGTATAATTTTTATCCTTACTTAATTCAAATGGGGTCAGTTGTGCTTGTACGTTGTTGAAAATAAAAAAGGCGAGCAGTATTGCTAAAGTGTTCTTCATAAAAGGGAAATTAATAAGCGTTTTGAATATTATTGATCGGGTGTTGTACCCCATCCATCAAATTCACAATCGAAACCGTATCCTAATTCGCACATCGTTTTAGTCCAGTTTGCAACTATAGAATCCTCCATTTGCATTTTTGTGGTCCATCCTGTGACAATGAAAAGTTTTTTATCGCCAGCAGATGGCCCCGATCTTACCTCGTAGTTTAGCTTCTCAAGTTCCTGTGCAAATGCATTTGCTTTTTTATCAGTATTAGTGTAAAAGAAATATTCTAACTTGAGTTCCTTATCTTCACTTACATCGATCTTTTTTAATTCTTTCATAGTAAGAGGGGTCATTTGCATTTGCTTTGCCCTATTATTTTCAAATGCCGACTCAGACACAAACTGTTTATCTACATCCTTTTTAAAAAAATTAAATAATCCCATATTGTTCTTTTGAAATAAATCTATCACTTAATTTTTGAAACTCGTTATTTGGAATGACTTATTTCTTCCTGCAATCTCTTAGGCAAACCCTTAAAAACCTGCTCATAAGAGTGGTCTATCATTTCCAAAAGTTGTTTCCTGGTTAAAACACCATCCATGTGTACAGTATTCCACAGCTTTTTGTTCATGTGATAGCCGGGCTGTACTTCGGGATAGCGTTCGCGCAACTCTATGGCCAGTTCAGGATCGCATTTTACATTAAACTGGTTGCCCTTTGAAATACTTGTAAGTAAAAATAGTTTTTCGCCAACCTTAAAAACTAAGGTGTCCTCGCCAAAGGGTAAACCCTCTGTTACGCCGGGCTTTTGCAGGCAATATTCGCGAAGCTCTTCTATATTCAATTTAATTATCTGAAATCCCTGATCAGTTTATTATACGAAGTTACGTTGCCAAAATAATATTTAAAGTTTATTGTTATCTGGCGGTATTGGTCAGGTGCATTGTTTTTAAACTTTGATTGAGGGTCATTATACCCGTCAAGGCCCTCGCCAAAGGCAATGTTATGTACGTAGCCAAGATCGATAGCAAAACTGGGCTCGTTATAAGAATCATAAATTTTAAACTCATAACCAAAACGTAAGGGAACCATCAGGTCGACGCTGTTATCATTACCGGGGAATTTATAATAACCCTGTTGGGGGTAAGGCGGCGCATAAATACTATAGCGGGTCACTGTATTGGCATTCGAAATAAATCCAAATCCAGTCCCCAAATAAAAATCTTTTACTATTGTCAAAAACCAATTATTTGAATAATCTATCCCTGCGCCGAGCTGGTAATCAGCATGGAAAATTAATGCTTTATAATTATTGAAGTATTTGCGACCATATGGGTCCTGGCTTGGCAAAGGGCCACCTCCCGACAACTGGCCTATCTGCACCTCGGCTTCAACAGGAAGATAAGGATTGTAGTTGTAGATGAAATTAATGTTAAATGCTGCGTGATTATCCTGCTGTGTAATATTTGTGTATCCCCGCTCGTAACTGGCGCCGCCGCCGATACCAAACTCCTGGTAGTTATACCCGCTTTGCGCCTTCACGGCAAGCGCTGCAAGTGCGGTAATAAAAAATAAAATATATTTTTTCAATGCTAAATGTTGATCAATATTTACAATTTTAGGAGTTCCTTCAAAAATAGAAAATTTACCGATATAATGCTATGAATATTAATCCACAACTGGCCTTTACACTGACCGAACGCTTTCTGAAATATGTAACCATCGATACCCAATCCGACCCCGGCTCTGCCTCTTTTCCCTCAACCGAAAAGCAAAAAGACCTTGGTAAAGTACTTGTGGATGAGTTGCAAACCATAGGGATCACTGACGCCTGCCTTGATGAATTTGGTTATGTGTATGCAACTATCCCATCAAACTCAACAAAAGAAAATATTCCGGTAATTTGCTTTTGCTCGCACATGGATACTGCACCTGATTGCAGCGGAACAGGCGTTAAACCCATTTTACACAGGAATTACCAGGGCGCCGACATTACTTTACCCGATGACCCATCGCAAATAATCAAATTGAAAGAACACCCCGACCTGGTAAACCAAATCGGTAACGACCTTATTACGGCAAGCGGCACAACATTGTTGGGTGCTGACAATAAAGCGGGGGTTGCCGAAATTATGGATGCCTGTTATCAGCTTGTAAATCAGCCAGAAATAAAGCATGGAAAGATCAGGATATTATTTACGCCCGATGAAGAAATAGGACGCGGTGTTGATAAAGTTGATGTTGAAAAGCTTGGCGCATACGCGGGATACACTATGGATGGCGAAAGCGCCGGCAATATGGAGAACGAGAATTTTTCGGCAGACGGCGCTAAACTGACTATAAAAGGTGTCAGCGCCCACCCCGGTTTTGCAAAAGGCAAAATGGAAAGTGCCATAAAAATAGCAGGGCAGATCATCGCTGCGCTGCCTTATAATTTATCGCCAGAAGGTACCGAAAACAAAGAAGGCTTTGTGCACCCGGTTGCTATTGAAGGACATTTGGAAACCGCCAGTATTGATTTTATTATCCGTGATTTTGAAGATGAAAAACTGGTTGAACACGCAAATACCATCCGTAAAATAGCCGATGAAGTGTTGAAAACATTTCCTGCTTCATCATACGAACTGACAACCAAACCGCAATATCGAAATATGAAAAAGGTGCTTGATCAACATCCGCAAATTGCAGAATACGCAATGGAGGCCATGCGCCGCGCTGGCCTTGATGCAAAACTTTGCAGCATTAGAGGTGGTACCGATGGTTCGCGATTATCATTTATGGGATTGCCCTGCCCCAATATCTTTGCAGGTGAGCACGCGTTCCACAGTCGGCAGGAATGGGTATCGGTGCAGGATATGCAAAAAGCAGTGGAGACTATTTTACATTTATGTATGATTTGGGAAGAACGAAGTTGATTTCGATTGCGGATGTTCGATTTGGGATTTGGAAAATGTGGATTTGAGAATTTCAAATTCCTTAATTCCGAAATCGAAATTCCCAAATCCGACATCAAAGATTATTCTGCCAGCAAATCATCCGTCAGCTTATCAAACTCATTTATAAACTGTGTATAATAAACACCTGTGCCGGGCCCGCTGAAACCTGTATGTATTTTGCGTACATCGCCTTTTTTATCAATGATGATAGTGGATGGGAACCCTTTAAAATCCGCCAGCATTGGCAAACTCTTTTCGGGATCACCCTTTGAAGGCGTATAGCCGGTTATTAACAGGGTGTAAGGAATGTTAAAATGCTTTTTTAACTGCAGCAATGTTTTTTGCGATTTGGCAAAATCGTTGGTACGCTCATAAGCCAGGCCTACGATCTCTACGCCTTTTGGGTGATATTTTTTATAGTAACTGGTTACAAAGAAATTGGTTTCGTCCATGCAGTTAGGGCACCACGAGCCTAATATTTGCACTATAACCACTTTGTTTTTAAAGCGGCTGTCGGATAAAGAGACTTCTTTGCCGTTGATATCCTTAAAGGTAAAAGCAATTTTTTTATAGCCGGGCTTTAATACGGTTAACGAATAAGCATCGGGTAGTTTGGCATTTGGGTCTTTAACGGCGCTCCATTTATCAAGGCCCGAAAGCCCCGAATAGTATTTACCATCGCTTATGGTTTTCGCATTATCTATTTTCCCGGTAAAAATAAAAGCATGGCCGCCATCAAAACATGACAAGTATAGTTGATCGCCTGATACTGAGCCTTCCAGGTAGCGATAGTCGCCGCTGACGCTTAAAAATGTACCTGTTAATTTTGAGCCTGTTTGCTTGAACTCACCAACCAATTTTTCTTTACCAGGGATGCCGTCACCAAAAGTGGCCGACCAACGGCCAGATACATCAAAGCCTGGCTTGGCGGCTTTAAAAAAGCGCCATGCGGTATTCGGCGTTGCAGTAAAATCCATAGCAGCATCTTTATCGCCTAAATGTTTTATCCATTGGCCTTTTAAACCATTACCAGCAAATTTTAGCTTGAACTCCGAATTAAATAAAGGCATATGTATAAAAACCGAATCGCCTTTTATTTTTATATCGCTTACTTTAAAACGTTCTGCGCCGTTATGGATGGCTATTTGCTGGTGGCTGCCAATAGTTTTAACATCGAAATTAAAAGGCAATTCGGTGCCAGTTGATGTTTTTAAAATACCGCGCCATATGCCAGTTTGGAGTTTGGTTTGAGCGGATGCAGTGCCAAAAAGAGCAAATACTAATAAAGTTGATAGAATTAGTCGCATTTTAATTATCATGTCCAAACCTATCAAAATTTTATTTATTTATTTCAGCACCTCGCGGGATATGACAATTCTTTGAATTTCGGAAGTACCTTCATAAATCTGGGTGATCTTGGCGTCGCGCATTAAACGCTCCACATGGTATTCTTTTACAAAGCCATAACCACCATGTATTTGTACAGCTTCAATAGTTGTACGCATGGCAACTTCCGATGCATATAGCTTTGCCATCGAACTGGCCTGTGCATAGGGCAAGCCCTTATCTTTTAGCCAGGCGGCTTTTAAACATAACAAACGGGCTGCTTCAATCTCGGTGGCCATATCGGCCAGCTTAAATTGGGTGGCCTGTAAGTCGGCAATTGTTTTGCCAAATGCTTTGCGCTCCTTTGAATAATTGAGTGCCAATTCATAAGCGCCTGATGCAATGCCAAGCGCCTGTGATGCGATGCCAATACGGCCGCCATCCAGCGTATTCATGGCAAACTTAAACCCGAAGCCATCCTCGCCTATCCTGTTTTCTTTGGGTACTTTAACATCGGTAAACATTAATGAATGGGTATCAGAGCCGCGGATGCCCAGTTTATTTTCTTTTGCCCCAACGGTAAAGCCCTCCATTCCTTTTTCAACTATTAAAGCATTAATGCCATGGTGCTTTTTGGCAGCGTCAGTTTGCGCAATTACCAGGTAGGTGGATGCCGTGCCACCGTTGGTTATCCAGTTTTTAACGCCGTTTAGCAAATAATGGTCGCCCATATCTATTGCGGTAGTCCGCTGCGATGTGGCATCCGAACCTGCTTCAGGTTCGGATAAACAAAAAGCGCCCAATTTTTCACCAGTTGCCAGCGGAACAAGGTATTTCATCTTTTGCTCCTCGGTGCCATATTTCTCAAGCCCGTAGCATACCAATGAATTGTTAACGGAAACAACTACCGATGTTGAAGCATCAATTTTTGATAATTCCTCCATCACCAGTACGTATGAAATGGCATCCATTCCGCTGCCGCCGTATTGCGGGGAAACCATCATACCCATAAAACCAAGCTCACCCAGCATTTTAACCTGCTCTGTTGGAAATTTTTGATGCTCATCTCGTTCTATTACACCGGGCTTAAGTTCCGTTTGTGCAAAATCACGCGCAGCCTGGCGTATCATTATCTGTTCTTCCGTTAGTTCAAAATACATAGGTCTTTAAATTTCGATCCAAAAATAATATTATGCATGCATAGTAAAAAATCTATCACAAAAAAAGAGAGCCCTTTTGAAGCTCCCTTTCCCCTAATTAATTTAAACTATTGATTAAACCCAAAACAAAGAACAAAAATACCTCAGCTTGGGTGTCTGAGAATTCAAAAACAAAGTTTTACATAGGTAGATGTATTTATCGTTTTCATAGATTATTCGCAGGGCCACGATTTCAATAACAAATGTTAAGCCATAATTCTCCGTTTGTAAAAATCATTGACACGCCATGTAAAAAATAACATATTCTTTATGTTTTATAGCAGGCGGCATTATTTACTTATCAATTTATTTTTAGCCCGTAATGTTAAATATGTTGTATAAAATGGTATTGTATTGTACTATTGTATGTTATTTTATACAAGCCTTGTATTTTATTATCTACAAAGAATTAAGATCAATGACCAAAAAATTTATTATCAATGCCATTCTGTTAGTTACCATTGGTACGTTTGTGATGAGCGCCTGTAAGGACAAATCAAAAAATTATGCCGAAAATGATGTGATATTTAAGGACCTGGACACAACAATAAAGCCCGGCGACGATTTTTTCAGGTATGCCAACGGCGGGTGGCTTAAAAAGAATCCCATCCCCCCTGCTTACGCCGCCTGGGGAATTGGTAATGTGGTTGAAGAAGAACTAAGGGACAGGCTAAAAAAAATAAACGAAGACGCGTTAACTGCCAATGCCGAAAAAGGAAGTAACACTCAAAAAATAGGCGATTTTTATTTTAGCGGCCTCGATACTGTCGATATTGAAAAAGAGGGGCTGGACCCGCTTAAAGAAGAATTAGCTAAAATTGAAGCAGTTAAAACGGTTAGCGGGCTTATTGACGAGTTTGCGCACCTGCAAACCATTGGTGTACAAACACCAATTGAAGCCGGCGTTGGGCAAGATGCAAAAAACAGCGATAAAAATATGCTGCAATTGAGCCAGGGCGGCATAGGCCTGCCAAATCGCGATTACTATTTTAATACCGACCCGCACAGCGTTGAAATAAGGACAGATTACCAGGAAAAGCACTTGCCGATAGTATTTAAGCTATCGGGCCTAAGTTCGGACGAGGCCATTGCCGCGACTAAAAGGACGTATAGCCTGGAGACGTTTTTTGCAGATAGTTCGAGAAAGCTGGAAGACCTGCGCGACCCTTACCACAATTATAACAAAATGCCGCTAAGCGGATTAAGCAAGCTTGCTCCGGACATTGATTGGAAAAGCATGTTTGCGAAAATGGATTACAAAAATGTTGATTCGGTAATTGTTGGCCAGCCCGAATATTACAGGGCGGTAAATAAAGCGCTTAAAACTTTCAGTATCGATGATTGGAAAAACTATTTGCGTAAAAACCTGGTAACGGCATTCGGATCGTACCTGAGCAAACCGTTTGATAGTGAAAATTTCAGGTTCTACGGCACAGTGTTGAACGGCAGTAAAGAGCAATTGCCCCGCTGGAAACGTGTACTGGATACCGAGAATGGTTTGATGGGCGAAGTATTGGGCCAGATATTCGTAAAAGAATATTTTCCCGAAAAAACAAAACAACGCTATGTAAACCTGGTGGAAGCCATGCGCGCCACCTTTAAAGAGCACATTGAAAAGCTGGACTGGATGAGCGAACAAACAAAACAAAGGGCTTACGATAAACTATCGAAAGTAAACCCTAAAGTTGGTTATCCCGACCACTGGAAAGATTTTTCGACATTGACCATCAATCGCGGGCCATATGCACTTAATGTAATGCGGGCAAATAATTTTTGGCACAGGTACGATGCCAATAAACTGGGCAAACCCGTAGATCGCACCGAATGGGGCATAACACCGCAAACCTATAATGCTTATTACAACCCGTCGAATAATGAAATTGTGCTGCCCGCGGCGCAATTTTTAGTGCCCGGTGTAAAGGATGAAGATATAGATGATGCCGTAGTGTATGGCTATGCAGCAGCATCAACCATAGGGCACGAAATGACACATGGCTTTGACGACGAGGGCCGGCAGTTTGATGCCAAAGGGAACCTGAAAGAATGGTGGCTGCCGCAGGATTCGGTGAAGTTTACGCAGCATGCCCAAATGCTGGTTAACCAGTTTAACGGCTATAGTATTTACGGCCTGCACGTTAATGGCAAAGCTACTTTAGGCGAAAATATTGCCGACCTGGGCGGCATTGTCATTGGCCTTGATGCTTTTAAGAAAACCGACCAGTACAAAGAAGCCAAACCGATAAACGGCTTAACCCCCGTGCAGCGTTTCTTCTTAGGCTATGCTTTAGGCTGGCTTGGGCAGGAAAGAAAAGAAGCCCTATCAAGCCAGATATTGACTAATGAACATGCCCCCGGTTTTATGCGGGTTAACGGGCCGTTTACCGATGTGCCTGAGTTTTATGATGCTTTCCACATAAAAAAAGGCGATAAAATGTGGCTGGATCTAGACAAAAGGGTGAAGATTTGGTAGGGATTGGTTTAAATCGTTGTAGAGGATAGCTTAGAAGTGAAATGAAAAACATATGTAAAATTTCATAAACAATTTACTTTTTGTTTTTTTTGTTAAAAGCATTCTTCTCATGACCCATATAAGCATAGATGAACAAGTCGAAATATTAAAAACGACAACCGAAAGAGTAGGTGTGTCTCCCGAAGCTGCATCTGCATTTCTTCATAGTGCCGGGATTTATACGGTCGGGGATGGATTGGCTCGAAAAGAAACCGTCCATTTTAAACATAGCAATAAGACCGCCGCCATTTCGAAAACCCACAAAAAATAATGGCCGGGTTTCAATCGTTTAACGTGCTCGCCTTTCACAGTTGCGACCGTAATCTTGGCCTGCGATTGGTAAACGGAAAAGATGAGCTTCGCGCAAGTAATAATGCTTGGGATTGGTTGGGGCCGGGTATCTATTTTTGGGAACAAGATCCGGCCAGGGCATTAGAATATGCGACCGATGCTGCGGAAGGAAAACAGAAGAATAAAGAGGCCCCGAAAACCCTTCGTAGTTGGTGCAGTAGTTCAGTTGGGCAATTGCCTGAATTTAGTCGAATCATCGGCACTGGATATTTTAACTACTGCTTATGCCGGTCTGGAAGAGCTGACAGGTAAATTGGGCGTTCAGATGTTAACGAACCGGGGTCAAAACCGGGCACTGGATTGTGCGGTGATCAAATATATCAATGAGGCAAACAAACAGGCAGGCAAAGCGCCTTATGATAGCATCCGTTGTGCCTTCCCCGAAGGCGATGCTGCTTATCCCGGAGCTATGATTAGCAAAAGGCTTCATATTCAAATATGCGTTTGTAATTCCGACGTGATAAGTGGGTACTTTCTTCCACGGCCGGTCGATAAGTTCAATCCGAATTTATGACGGGAACCCTAAGTTATTTTTGCCGAAACGTGCAGCTTCTTTCGGACTAATCTCTAAAAAAAATTATTTAAGTTTGTTTTCAACTGACCATCATAAAAAAATGAACAAAAAGACACTCCTTACCATAGGTGCCCTTGCTGCATTCGCGTTATGCGCTTATCAAACCAAAACATTATTAGATAAACCAAACGACCCGATATATAAAAACATCGACCCGTCGGTTAGCCCCGGCAGCGATTTCTTTTTATATGCCAATGGTACCTGGTTAAAGCAAAACCCTATCCCGCCTGCCTATTCAAGCTGGGGCATAGGCAACGAAGTCACCGAAGAAATTCGCGACAAGCTGAAAAAAATCAACGAGGATGCCCTCAATGCAAATGCGCCAAAAGGTTCGGCAACGCAAAAGATCGGCGATTTTTATTATACCGGGCTCGATAGTACCGGAATTGAAAAAGCAGGCATTTCGCCCTTGCAGGAACAATTGATTTTAATTGAGAATGCGAAAAACGCACAGGATATTTTAAATGCCGCCGCTGTTTTAACAACCATTGGCGCACGGAACTTTATAGGGGTACGTGTTAGCCAGGATGATAAAAACAGTGAAAAGATGATGGTGCAGTTGGGGCAATCGGGCTTGGGGCTGCCTAACCGCGATTATTACTTTAAAACTGATGCACGCACTACCCGCATCCGTAATGATTATACCGGCAAATACCTGCCAACCCTGCTTACTTTATCGGGCTGGGACGCTGCAAAAGCTGAAGCAGGTGCAAAAAGCGACTATGCTATAGAAAAATTCCTTGCAGATAGCAGCCGTAAACTCGAAAATCTGCGCGATCCCTATCGTAACTATAATAAAATGACGGTGGCCGCCTTAAACGAGTTAACGCCGGACATCAACTGGACCGGTTTGTTTAAGACCTTAGAAATTAAAGCCGTTGATTCGGTAATTGTTGGCCAGCCTGAATATTACAGGGCAGTAAACGCAGCGCTTAAAACTTTTTCGGTTGATGATTGGAAAGCATACCTGCGTCTTAAATTAATTACTTCGTATGCCCCATATTTAAATACTGCGCTGGCAGATGAAAGTTTCCGTTTTACAGGCAAAACACTTCGCGGCCAAAAAGAGCAATTACCACGCTGGAAAAGGGTACTTGATAATGAAAACGGCATAATGGGTGAGTTGCTGGGGCAGCTGTTTGTTAAAGAATACTTTCCCGAAAAGGCTAAGGTGCGTTACATGGCGGAAGTTGAGGCAATTCGCCAGGCCTACCGCGAACATATCCAAAAACTGGATTGGATGAGCCCCGAAACCAAGCAAAAAGCACTGTTAAAATTAAACAGCATCCATCCAAAAGTTGGCTATCCAGATCAATGGAAAGATTTTTCGGCACTTAATATCGGCCGCATTTCTTACGCCGGCAATGTATTGCAGGCCAGGTATTGGTCGTACCTGGTGAATGTAAATAAGTTGGGCAAACCGGTAAACCACAAGGAATGGAACATGACACCGCAAACCTATAACGCCAACTATAGCCCATCAAACAATGAAATTACACTGCCGGCTGCACAATTGCTGATACCAGGCATAAAAGATGAAGATGTGGACGATGCTATGGCTTACGGCTATGTAGCTGCATCGGTAATAGGCCACGAAATAACCCACGGCTTTGATGATGAAGGCCGGCAGTTTGATGCCAAAGGCAATTTAAAAGAATGGTGGACACCGCAGGATTCGGTTCAGTTTACTAAACGGGCGCAAATGCTGGTCGACCAGTTTAATGGCTATGTAGTGTTAGACAGCCTGCACATCAACGGTAAAGCAACCCTCGGTGAAAACATAGCCGACCTTGGCGGTATTGTTTTAGGCATAGATGCCTTTAAAAAGACGCAGCAATACAAGGAGGGTAAAAAGATAAATGGGTTTACGCCGATGCAACGGTTCTTTTTAGGCTATGCTTTAAGCTGGCTCGGCCACGAGCGGGATGAAGTATTAGCTAACCAGATATTAACTGACGTACATTCACCCGGCTTTTTGCGCGTTAACGTCCCTTTTACCGATGTGCCTGAGTTTTACGAAGCTTTCAACATTAAAAAAGGCGATAAAATGTGGGTCGACCCGGATAAGAGGGTGAAGATTTGGTAAAAGGGCCTCACCCAAACCCTCTCCAAAAGGAGAGGGCTTTTAAAGGCTTTTTAAAGTGCCTTTACCTATATTTGCCCCCATGCAGGTTTTAGCAATGTCAATAGGGCAGCATACTGCCGACGAATTTAATCAAACAACGCCTTTAGAGTGGGTCGGGGCATTAACTTGCATCGCTTGTGTTTACCTGGCAGCGATTCAAAATATTTGGAACTGGCCAATAGCTATAATAAGTGTAATAGCCTATACCATTGTTTTTTACAAAAGCATGCTTTATGGCGATGCCGGGTTGCAGGTATATTTCCTTGGCACAAGCATTTATGGCTGGTATTTTTGGATCAAGAAAAAAGAAAGGCATGAAAAGCCGGTGACGAGCCTGAGCACTAAAGAATATCTCCTGGTATTTATCGCTACAGCCGTTCTTTCCTTATTGTTAGGTTTATTCCTGAAGCACTTTACGCCTACCAATGTGCCCTATATCGATGGTTTTTGTACGGCAGTAAGTTTTATAGCGCAAATATTAATGACCCGGAAAGTGTTACAAAATTGGGCGCTTTGGATATTTGTTGATATATGCTATGTGCCGCTATACATTTACAAAAACTTATATGTAACGGCGATATTGTATATAGTCTTGTTAGTATTGGCATGGTTGGGTCACGTTGACTGGCAAAAGGAGTACAGAAAAAGTGCGGCGTAAATGCGGAACTCGGAATGTCAAATTCGGAATGGAACTTCTAAATACTTCCGCACTCGACATTCCGAGTTCCGCATTCAGAATACTTCCGCATTAAAACAAATCAAAATGCAGCAATCCGAAATAAAAAAGATAGCAGTGGTCGGCCCTGAATCAACAGGCAAATCCACCATGTCGGCCTATCTTGCAAAACATTATAATACCGTTTGGGTGCCTGAATATGCAAGGGAATATTGTGAAAAACTAACGACGCCGCCCACCTGGCAGGATGAAGTAAATATGTTTCACGGCCAGCTGGCCCTCGAAAAAGAAATATTGCCCAAAGCAAACAAACTGCTCATCTGCGATACAACATTCATCACTGTAAAAATATGGAGCGATTATACTTTCGGCAGATCTCCGCAG
>JABDCF010000089.1:16268-19129 GCA_013288235.1 Bacteroidota bacterium
AAGACACCCATATGATCTTTACCTGCTATTAGATATAGACCTTCCATGGGAAGAAGACCCTCTTCGTGATTTCCCCCACATGCGCGAACATTTTATGGAAGTTTGGATTAAAGAATTGCAGACGTTAAATGCAAAATATGTGGTAATATCAGGTGCCGGGGACGAAAGGTATGCTAATGCGGTTGCCGCTATTGATGAGTTTTTGAGATAATGCGGAAGTCGGAGTGTTGAATGCGGAAGTCGCAATGTCGAATGCGGAATTTTTGAAATTTTTTAATTTTATTTGACCGATAAAAGCAATACTTCCGAAATCGACATTCCGACCTCCGCATTATTCCTAAAATACTTCCGCATTCGGCATTTCGCATTCCGAAATTTTATAAATAAATCCGAAATCGTAATCCGAAATCCGAAATTTCCTACCTTCATGCAACGTTACAAAAACTACTGCGTCATATAACATGCAAGCTGATCAAAATTTGGAAGCAGTATATGTTGACAAGCATTACGACCTTGTGGTTGAGTGCAAAAAAGGCAGTAAAAAAGCCTGTTATGAGTTGTATAAGTTGTATTCTAAAGCGATGCTGAACATCGCCTTTAGGATAGTGGGTAATATTGCGGAAGCTGAAGATGTTTTGCAAGAGGCTTTTTTAGATGCGTTCAGCAAAGTGAAAGACTTCAGGCAGGATACTACCTTTGGGCTTTGGCTTAAGCAAATTGTGGTTAACCGCTCCATAAACCTGTTGCGCAAGCGCAAACTGGAATTAATAGAGATGGAAGGGGAACAATTAGAGAATATTGCAGACGAAGAGGAAGAGGATGACGAAGAAGTACAATACAAGGCAGCCCAGGTAAAAGAGGCTATAAAGGAATTACCCGAAGGCTATAGGTTAGTGATATCGCTTTACCTGCTTGAGGGTTACGACCATGAAGAGATAGGGCAGGTTTTAAATATATCTGAAAACACCTCGAGGACACAGTTTTTGAGGGCGAAAAGAAAATTGATTGAGATTTTAAAAAGAAAAGGAGTAGCGTAATGAGCAAGCGATTGGAAGAATTCATAAAAATGAACAGGGAAGAATTTGATGACCTTGAACCGTCGGTCGATTTATGGTCGCGGATTGAAATGCATCTGCCCGCTGAAGAAACCCCAATAAAAAAGCTGGAAACAAAAACATTTTCGCTTGGCTTTGTTTTGCGTGTAGCCGCCACGGTGATAGTAGTAATGGGTATAAGTTTTGTTTTTTATGTTAGGAATGAAAAAAAGGGAGGAATAGACCTTGCAGCCATTAACCCGGTGTATGCAAAGCAGCAGGTTCAATACACATCGCAAATAGAAACACAACGTACAGAATTAAAATCTATAGCAAAGTCGGACCCGCAGATGTACAAGGAGTTCAGCGATGAAATTGCACAGATGGATTCAACTTATAAGGAATTAAATACTGATTTAGCTACCAGCCCTAACCAGGAACGCGTTTTACGTGCAATGATAAAAAACCTGGAAATACAAACCCAGGTACTTACCCAGCAGCTGAAAGTAATCAGGCAGATGAATACAATGAAAAAAGAGGAACAAAGTGATGTTAAAAATATATAAACCAATACCGTTTGTTTTAATGGCGCTCTTCGCCGTTAATGCAATGTGCTTTGCGCAGGACACCACTGCTACGCAGCAACCCGGAAAATCAAAGGGTTATAGCGAAAAGCACTATGACCTTAAGCTGGACAATCTTGATGCAAAAATCAACATGGGCATTAACCACCTGGTGAATAACATTTTAGTAAAAGTTGGCGATATAACTTCGAAAGTGGATTTTGAAGTTAACGGGAACGAAAAAAATATAGACATTAACGTTGATCCTAAAATTGACCTTCAATTAGGTGGGCTGCTTAAAAACCTTAACCTGGATATTGACCCGGATGTTCATTTAAATTTTAGTGATGATGGAAATAACCAGGATAATGGGCAGGGATACCGGGTTGAAAAATCCAAAAGCTATAGTAAAAGTTACCCCATAGACGGGAACGACAAAATAAAACTCAGCAACCAGTATGGCCGGATAACGGTTAACACATGGGACAGGCACGAAATTAAAGTTGATGTACAAATTAAAGCCCAGGCTGAGGATGATGGCACCGCGCAGAAGCTATTGGATGGCGTACAGATACGGGATAGTAAAAGCGGTGACCTGGTATCTTTCAGGACATCGATTGAACCAAGCAACAACAGTTCATGGAAAATTTGGGAGTGGGGCGATAAAAAGAAGCATAAAGTCGAGATAAACTATACTGTATATATGCCTGCCAAAACCGACCTGAATGTTGAAGATAGTTATGGCGGCATTGAATTGCCCGACCTGGCCGGAAAGGTAAAGATCAGTTGTTCGTACGGGAGTGTGCAGGCACAAAACTTAAGTAACCCTGCCGATGATATTGAGGGTAGCTACGGCAGCCTGAAGGTAGCATCCGTTAACGGAGCCCGTCTCGACTATTCGTATGGAAGTGTTGAAATGGATGAGTGCAACAACCTTAAAGCTGATCTTAGCTATGGCTCTTTCAAACTGGGAAAACTTAAAGGTACTGCCGATCTTGACCTATCGTATATGGGCGGCACCAAAATTGAAGAGATGAGCGCCGGTTTTAAACGGTTAAATGTTAATGCTTCCTATTCAGGATTGTCAGTTGGCGTACCCGGCAACAATAATTTCGACTTTGATGTTACCACAACTTACGGTGGCTTTAACTATAGTGATGATAAAGTTACCATCACCAGCAAAACACCTGACGACAGCAAGCACTACAGCTCGACTAAAAACTACAAAGGTCATTTCGGCAAGGGTGGAAGTGAAGCGCAGGTA
>JABDCF010000090.1 GCA_013288235.1 Bacteroidota bacterium
CCCATTTTAATAAAACGGTCATCAAAAAGGCGGGGATACCCATATAAAACAGGTAATAAAAGGGGAAATATAAAATTATCTTCCATAAAGGCTCCTCGGTTACCAGGTCGTGGCCATAGGCAATAAATAAAATGGAGCAGCAGATAATAAAAGTTTCGGGCAAAACGATCCTTATAAATTCAACAATACCACGTGCAATTTTCCTGCTTATATGGGGATGAATGGTTAGCTGCGGCGGAAAAGGGTTGCTTTCCTGTCGGCGCGGCAATGGGATAGCGGGCGAACCAAACCAATCCCTTGCGCTGTTAGCTTCCATCTGCGCTTTATCTGGCGGGGTGGATAGTACACCAATAAGCATGTTACTGTTGAGATGGTACCCTTGCGGGATAAGCGCACTGTTACCTACAAAACTATTATTTTCAATGGTGGTATTGTCCAGTATGAGTTGCTGGCCGCGGATATCCGCTTCGCCGAGGGTGACAGCATCGGCAACAAAAGCGCCATCGCCAATGGCCAACAGCGGGTGTGTTACGCTGCTTGCGGTAGATATTTCGGTATCCTTCCCAATCTTGGCGCCAAGCGCCCTGAAAAAGCCCGCCACATAAACCGTTGCATAAATAGGGTGCAAGACGATGAGACTTAATGACATCAGTTGATCAGCAAACCATTTACGTACATAAAACATACTGTAAACGGGGTATTTGCCCGGTTTTATGCCCCATTGCAGTAAACGGGTAAGCACAATAGTTTCGAAAGCAAAAAGTGCGATATACAACAAAGCCAGCAAAGGGGCATGTACCATATAGCTAAAATCATAATCGCCTGAAGCGTTGTCCAGCTTATTTATAGCAATAATGGTTGGCAACAACGGTAGCAGGATAATGAACGGAAAAACCAGTATCGATAAAATAAATAAAATCTTATATTTTCTGCGGGTAATAGTTGATACATATAAGGGCTGCGGCAGATCAGCGATATTTTTCTTTTCCTTTAATTGTGCGGGGCTGCCCTGCCATACCTCGCCCGAGGCAATGATTTTGCCGGGCTGCAAAAAGCTAAGGTCCTGCAATTCGCCCCAGGCGTCTATAGTGCTATCGCCAGATATAATGGCACTGCTGCCGATATAAGCATGATCGCCAAGTGTTATCGGACGAAGTTTCAACATGCCATCCTCAACAAAAGCATTGTTCAAATTGGTTTGCGAGCTGATACTTACATCGCTGCCAATAGTTATCAGGTCCTCGGCGCCAAAGCTAAATTCACTTATTTGCGCATCGGGCGCTATTTTCATCCCCAATAAGCGCAGATAGGCCGGGTAAAGCGGCGTACCATTTAAAAACTGGGCTGGCAACAAACGTTGCATGGTTTTTACAAGCCACCACCTGAAATAATAAGTGCCCCAAAGCGGGTAATCGCCTGCTTTCATTTTGCCTATTATCAGCCATTTGGTGCCAATACATAAAACTGTAAATATGGGCGGGATAATAGCAAACAGCACCAGCGAAGCAATGATAGAATAAAGTATGTTATTGTTGGTTTCCTGGTCCATATAATAATAGCCCAGGTAGGGAATAAATATCTGGAATGCAAATAGCCCGTAAACAACCAACAGCGCAACAGTTTGCGCCGACCAGCAGGCAATATGCCGCAAAACCGGTATTTTATTGAATACACGTTTTGGTTTTGCCTTGACCTCGGCCCTTGTGCCCCATACTTCGATTAAATTGCTTAAGGGACGGTTGATGTAAACGTCTTTCAACGAAGCATTCGGCAAACCGGCATCACGCCGCAATTGTGAAACAAAACCCGCAGCCAGTAATGAATGTCCACCCAAATCGGTAAAAAAATCCATTGAGGGATTAATCTCCCTGTTAGGGAATATCCTGTGCAACACGGCCAATATCCTGTCGGTAACCGGGGCATTCATGTCCAGCGTTTCGGCTGGGCTATCCATATCAACCATTAATGATGTTGGCACAGGCAGCGCCTTGCGGTTTATTTTACCGCTTGGCATGCGTGGCATTTCGGGCATTACAACTATCGCCGAAGGCACCATATACGATGGCAAACCTTTTGACAGCTCGGCCCTAAAAACATTTTCCTCGATACAGGCCAGCCCTTCGGTCACCACATAGCCCACCAGGTGCTCGTGCCCGGCGCTATCCTTTTTTACAGCCACGGCAGCCGACCGTACCCCTGCAATTTCGTTCAGTTTTGATTCTATCTCGCCTAACTCTATACGGTAACCGCGCAGCTTTATCTGATCGTCCATGCGGCCTTGCATATCAACGCTGCCATCTTTATTTATGATCGCGATATCCCCTGTGCGATAAACCGTTTTGCCGGGTAGCATAGCAAGAGAAGCGGGTTTTGCCACAAATTTTTCTTTAGTAAGCTGGGGCAGCCTTACATAACCATTTGATACGCCTGGCCCTGTAATTACCAATTCACCAGCCTCGCCCATAGGCAGGGGGTTAAGGGCTTCATCAACCACAGCCAAATTATAATTAGGCAGCGGCTGGCCTATTACTATTGCATCGCCTTTATTAAGCGTCCCTATGGTTGCAGTTACCGTAGTTTCCGTAGGGCCATAGCTATTGAAGAATAGCACACCCTCTTTGGCCCATTTGGCCAGCACCTGCGGCGTACAGGCCTCGCCCCCGGCATTAACCAGCCGCAACGATGGCAGGGTATCTTCCATAACGGCCAGCAAACTTGGCACAGCGTGCAAAATGGTAATATTTTCCCTTTTCAGGGTATCTGAAAGCTCATCAATTGCTTTTGAGGTGGTATTATCGGCAACCCATAACGTAGCACCCACGAAATAGCTGATCCAGGTTTCTTCGCACCACATATCAAACGACACCGAAAAGCCCTGGTAAACTTTATCGGTAGGTTTTATCTGCAATATAGTTTGTTCAGATCGTACCAAATGGCATATCTGCCCATGACTGATGGGTATCCCCTTGGGTTTACCGGTACTGCCGGAGGTATATAGTACGTAAGCACAATCTGATGGTTTGGGAGAAGCAACCCCTTCTATCACGACACGGGATTCTTTCTCAAACTTCGGACTTCCGGCTTCAGACTTCGGACCTTTAACGGGTATCTTCAACATAGGGCATTTAACATTCAGCCGCTCCATGCTGAAACAAGCTGCGGCGCCTACTTCTTCCAATATCACTTCAACACGTTCGGCCGGTATCTCCCTGTCAACAGGTACGTAGGTTGCCCCGGCCTTAACTATCCCTAAAATAATAGCATGCAATTCTAATCCGCGCTGCCACCAAACGCCAACATAACAGTTACGACCTATATTTTTTTTGGTAAGATAAGCGGCTATGGCATCGCTCCACTCGTCGAGTTCGGAGTAGGTTAGTGATTCATCGTGAAATATCAGGGCAGTTTTATCGGGATATTCCTGTGCCGTTCTGCGAAATAATTCCGGTAACGTTTCTTCTTTTATCAGATCCGGACGGTCAGCGCCAAGAACAATACTTAATTCATTCATAAAAATATACCCTTATTGCGGGTACTGGATTGGTTTGTTTGGCCTGTATTACTACAAGCAATAGTACACATTGTTTGTAATGCTTAGATAAACAAATTGGCAATAGTTTAGTTATTGTTTGTAATAAATTAGTGGATTAAGTTGATTGAAGTAATTGGGATAATATTCCTTCCAATAAAAAAATCATTCAACCAACCACATAATCAATCCAATCAAGCAATTAATCCCTATTTTTATCCGGGTTTAAAAGCATTTATCAAACCATGAAGAAAATATTCCTTATTTTTTGCTTAATGACAGTTTCGGCCGGTTTTGCTTTTGCCGATACGACAAGTTTAGCCATTAATCATTTTACTATAAAAGAAAACCCTTTTGCCAAAGACGAAGTTGCTGTTGTAGCCACCGATTCGTTGAACAACATACAGGAAAACATTAGTGGTACCTTTGAATTCAGCTTTAACGGGCTGGAAGATACCCTGCATTTTGATAAAGGCACTGCTTTTTACAGGCATAAAATTGAACGTTCAACTTTTTTGTATGTAAGGCACCAAAACGAAACCGGAACCCATTCTATTTTATATTATATCTACAAAAACGATAAGTTAAACCCATTTCATATCAGTTGGGTGCTGCTGCTGGCCATACCCTGCGCGCTTATTTTACTTGCGTACATGTTTAAGCGGTTCATCATCATCGCCATCATTATTTTTGTCATCTTCATGTTTTTTAACTACCACAGCGGGCTTAGTATCCCTACGTTTTTTCAAAGTATAATTGACGGGTTGAAGAGTTTGTTTTAGCGGAGGATTTTGATTGTAGATGCAATGCATCGCGTCTCCTACTATGCCCAATGAACGTTCGAAGTGAATTGCAAAGTTGATTTGCATGCGGGAGACGCGATGCATCGCGTTTCTACGATTTGCTGGCACGTGATTGTCAAATAAAAGAAAGCGGCTGAACGCCGCTTTCTTTTATTCTGAGTAATATTTATGCTGTATATTATTTATTAAAAGCGATTAACTCCAGCCATCGCTCCAACCGCCATTAACACTTTGACTGCTTGTTTCTTTTAATAATTTATCATACTTAACGGCCTGGTGAGCGGTTAATATTGCCTTTATTTTTCTGATAGTTGCTGTGCGCAAAGGGCCTATGTCGGCTAACATTTTATTGGTATTGCCATGTTCGGCAACCTTTATCTTATCAAATTTATTAGCCGATTCCTGGTAAATGGCTGCTATTTTAGCAGTTTGATGATCGGACAGGTTTAATTCTTTTTGCAATCCCTTAGCCTTTTCTCCCGGATCAGCTACTGTTGGATGAGTGCCCTGGGCAAAGCCTGCTGCTGTAAATCCAATAAACAGGCAGCATATTAACAAAATTTTTTTCATCTTTTAAATTCGATTTATTGTTTTAATATTATTTAAAGATAACTATTTTTTTATAAATAATGTTTGTTGAGTTTATTGGGTTGATTAAGTAAGTGGTTGATTAAGTTATCAATAGTAACTTAATCAACCAAATCCAACCCAATCAACCACTCACCAATTTTACTTACTTCCTAAGCTCGTAACCATCGGCATACACATAGGCGCCACAGGCTTTTGCTTAAAGGTTAGTTTTGCCAGGTAAATTACTTCGGGTTTATTATCACCTTCGGTAATATGTAAAAACTGGTTGGGGGCAATATTTTTAAAATGCTGTATGGTATTGCTGCCTGCCCATCTTATCTCAATATCGTCAATTATTTTGGCCTGCCCTATGCCAATTTCCTGCCGTAAAGGCGATGAGCCGAAACTGCCGCCCGAGTTAACGTCTTTGTCAACGCTTCGTTTAACTCCATTCTCTGCAAAAGTGACTTTTATGCGGCTCCCTATCGCGGCTTTATTTGCTTTTACACCTTCTAACTTTAAGCTTATCCAGTTGTTATTGTTCTGCCCAGGGTTCAAATACAACGAACTTGTGTACGAGTCGCCTTTGTAGGCCCCTCCCATTTCAATAAAAATATCCTGTATACCATTGTTCCTGAAATCGGCAAATGCCACACCATGGCCCTTTTGCAAATTGCCTGTACGCGATGAGGTGGTGACATCGGCAAATTTTTGTCCGCCTATATTCTTAAACAGCTTATTTGGCACCAGCGATTTAAAATCGGGATTGCCTGTTCCAAAGTACATATCGAGCCAGCCGTCATTATCTATATCGCCAAAGTTAGCGCCCATACTATAAACAACCTTATCAAGCCCGGTCTCCCTGGTTACATCAGTAAAAGTACCATCCCGGTTATTTCTGTACAGCATTATATTGCCTGCGCCCGGCACCGGCTTGCCCGCTGCTTCCGCGCCGGCATAGTATGCTAAACTTTTGGTAAAGTTATAATCAGCCACCATTATATCGGGCCAGCCATCGTTGTTATAATCAAAAAACCAGGTTGTAAATGTTCTTTCTTTGTTATTTGCCAGTCCTGCTTTGTCGGTAACATCTTCAAAGTCGGGAATAGCGCCATGTTTGCCTCTATTTTTTAATAAAAATCTTTTCCCGCTCATTGTGGATACAAATATGTCTGGCCAGCCATCATTGTTATAATCAGCAGACGTTACCCCCTTCACGTAAGCTTGTAAATCACAATGCGCCTGTGCGGCAACATTGGTAAAGGTGCCGTCATGATTGTTGATATACAAAGCACAAGTATGTGTGCCGCCTTTATCCGTGCCCCCCAAATTTTCGGTACCAACAAATACATCAAGCCAGCCATCGTTGTTAAAATCAGCCCATACCGCAGCCTGGGTAGGGTGATAAAAAAGGAGGCCGCTGGATATGGTAACATCCGTAAACGTGCCATCCCCGTTATTTCGCAATAACGAACTGGGTTGATTGCCAAAACCTTCAGTATTCCAGGCGCCCCTTAAAACAAAAATGTCCAGGTTGCCGTCATTATTATAATCCATTTGCTGGATATTTAAACCGCCGGTTATGCCTTTTAAACCGCTGCGTTCTGTAAGGTCGGTGAAGGTGCCATCCTTATTATTCTGAAAATAATGCATCGGGTCATCAAGCCCCCATCCTGATGTTACGATGTCCAGGTAGCCATCGTTATTAAAATCATCAACAATAACACCTCCCGCCCTGCCATTTATATTGAGGCCCAGGCTGGCGGCAATGTCTGTAAAAGGCTTTACCTTTAAAGCTGTATCCTTATCCAACCCCGGTAACAAAAACTCGGGCGGAACATCTTTCGGATATCCGCCAAGTGTCATAAATGCCACGTTGAGCAGCCATTTTGATTCATAGTCGTCCGGGTGCGATTTTAAGATAGATTCATAAACTCCGATCGCTTTCTTCGACCCGGTTTGAATCAGGTGTACACCGCCATCTTTTATCGGAAATACACACGAGGATCCGTTATGGTTAAGCATGCAGTTGCTGCGTTCACCCAAGCGCATATACGCTATACCCATGTTGGGCATCATCGCATCTATAGACATAAAATCGGTTTGCTTTACCAGGTCTTCATAAATTTTTACAGCTTCTTCTTCTTTCCCTACTTTTAGCGCAAGCGCTGCTTTCTCGGATAGAAAATAAGTGCTCTGCCCCACATTCGGTAGTTTAAGCACCGAGTCAACATAGGCATATTTTACTTCTGGATTAAACGGATTTGCAACGGTATAGTTCCTTTTATTCAGGTCGCTAAGTATCCCTACCATTTCCTGGCTGGCCGACTTATTATAAAATTTGACTATCGTAAATCCTAACAATAAAATCGTAAATCCTAACAGTGAAATAACTGCTACCCGGATTTTTCTTTTGTTCATCATCTGGTATTTATTTATCAGCACCCCGCTCACAACCTTTTTTGCATGGCTTTAATGTATGCGGAGTGCGTTGTACTTATTAAATAATATTGATTTATTCAGGCTATCGTATACAAGCCCGGTGTCATTTTGAACTATATCTTTAATAAAATGACAGGAGTTGTTCGTTACCGGCGGGATAGGCTACTGCGCACTTTGCCGTAAAAATGAACGCCAAAGGCCATCAGTAAGCCTGCCCTATGAACAACGAAAAACTTTACTTACGAAAAGATAGTATAACTATCAGGAGGCTGGCCCGGGCCGATGATTAAAGAACCTGGGATAGAGAACGTATTTAGGGAAATAACTTTACCCACCTTTGTCAAAGGCGTTGAGAACTTATAATTTGGAATTTGATAATTGCAGATAATTAAATTTACTTTACCAAAAGGTACGTGCTCTTTTTTTGGAACGGGTATATCGGGTATTTGCTTTACATTTATTATGTTTTGGCAGGATAAATGCGTTGTTGTATAATTAGGAATGCACATCAGGTATATGGCGTTCTTCGTTATTTTAATTTTGACATAGTTGTAAGCTGTATTACCAAATTGTACCCTGCCATTTAAATTTTCATAGCGTCCCTGTTCGGGCATATTGGGCATATTTACAGGTATCCTGATCTCAGCCAGGTCATCAACATTATAGTGATGTTTGCTAATCTGGTCGTTAAAAAATTTATCAGACTGGTACACCAAATATTCATGAAATGCCAATTGCCCGCCTATATTAAACAGGAAGATGACGAGCAGATTTATGGCGATTAGCTTTTTCAAGATTTTCTTATAACGTACACTATCAAAATAATATATAAAGCTAAGTTAAAAAAATGGCTTTCAAAGCCCTGAATGGCAAAATTCAGGGCTTTGAAGTTTTTAGTGTTATTAAAATTTGCCATAACCAACATGGGCCATTCTTTCGCCCATTTCTGTATACGCTTCGTTCGGACCAGGCGCCCAGGTACCAAGGCCGTCCACATAGCGGTTATACATGCAAAAAGCCGCCGCGATCAGTACCGTATCATGTATTTCAATATCTGTGGCGCCTTCGCTGCGGGCGGTGGCTATGTCCTCGTCAGTAACATTTTTGCCGTTGCGCTGTACCTGGTGGGCAATGTGCAGCAATGCCCTTAGCTTATCGGAAACCGGGGTTGTTGGCAAACCAGCTTTAATATCATCTATAAGGCCGATACCGCTTTTTAAATGCGCTGCAGCAGCTGCCGCGTGCGATGTATGGCAAAAATGACACCCATTCCAATACGAAACAGATGCTGCTATTATTTCTCTCTCGCCGCTGCTAAGGGTCGAATCGCCCCTTAGTAAAGTTTCGGCCAAATCAAGCAATGGTTTGGCGGTTTCGGGCCTGTAATTTAACAAGCCTACTATGCCGGGTAGTTCTTCATTTAATAATTTTATGTGTGCCATGTGTTTTGTTGTTGTAAAGTTGAAATGTTGTAAAGTTGTAATGTTGTAAAGTTGTAATGTTGAAATGTTGTAAGTGGCTCACCTAAATCCTTTCCAAAGAGGACTTAAACCGCTACTGCAAACTGCCTACTGCGCACTGCCAACTACTTTAAAAGGTGGCGTTAAATACCCTTCCCGGGCGCGTTGCTCTCCCATTTTGTCGTACAAATTGATATCATCAGGCTGCCATGTGGCAAGTCCGTCAACGTAGCGGTTGTACATACAAAAAGCAGCGGCAATCAGTACGGTATCATGAATTTCAATATCTGTGGCACCCTCTGCCCTGGCGAGGGCAACATCTCCTTCTGTTACATTTTTGCCGCCGCTTTGTACTTTGGCGGCTATTTTTAACAAGGCTTTCAATTTGCTGCTTATTGGCGCTGTTTCCGGGTTGACTAACACCTGCTGCACTATTTCGGGTTTGTTGCCCAGCTGGTGCTGTGCTATGGCGCCGTGTATATTGCAGCAATACTTGCAAGTATTGAGGCGCGATACATAGGTTGCGATTAACTCGCGTTCGCCGGCGCTGAGGGTTGGATGCGGGTTGTGCAGTAAAGTTTGCACCAAGGCGTTTAATGGCGCCGCAGTTTCGGGCCTGAACATAAACAGGCTACGGATGCCCGGAAATTCGTTAGGTAAATTAATGTGTGGCATATGTTGTTGTTTTGTTGTAATGTTTTAAAGTTGTAATGTTATTTGCTTTATTGCAAACTGCAATTAAAACGCCAGTTCAAATATCCCTTCGCGTATGTAACGTTCTTCCATTTTATCGTATAATTCAACATCATCAGGCTGCCAGGTTGATAAGGCAGCCACATAACAGTTGTACATGCAAAAGGCATCGGCTATAAGAGCTGCATCGCGGATCTCTATATCCGAGAGGCCCTCGTTCCGGTAAAAGGCGATATCATCATTGCTCAGGCTTGCATAACCGGATTGTACTCCGCCGGCAATTTTCAATAAAGCTTTCATCTTATTACTTATTGAAGCAGTTTGTGGATTAGTCAATACCTGTTTTATTATCCCTGCATTTTCTGTTAGCTGATGAGGCGCCATACTTCCATGTATATTATAGCAATACTTGCAGGTATTTAAACGCGATACATAGGCAGCTATCAGTTCCCGTTCGCCGCAGGTTAACGTAGGATGAGGATTGTGCAACAGGGTTTTTATCAATGTATCCAGTTGGGAGGCACTCTCGGGCCTGCACATAAACAGGCTGCGTATGCCTGGAAATTTGTTAGGTATATTTATATATTGCATGTTCAATCCATTTTAATGTTTTTTAAATGATCATAGCCCCTTGGCATACGCGAATGTCCGTGGTTCATCAGCCTGCCGGCCAGCATGGTAAAAATAACTAAAAGTCCAAAAGCATAAATTTTGGAAGCCGCAAAAACCAGAAAAATGAAAGGTTAAAAATCCACAAATGATAAATTTTCCGGCTTCGTACTTCAATCACCAATTCACTAATTAATTCAGTAATTCAACAATTAGCACTTCGGTGGCTGCTCGGGGATATCCGGCGAATGATATGTCAGGGGCTGACAAGCTTGCACAGTGGCCTGCGCCGGATTTTTAAAGGATGACGAAAAGATAAAATGTAAAAATGCGAAGTTAAAGTTATCAAGCGCAGTTGTTTTGCCATACGGCACGTGCTGCTTTTTGGGTACTGAAGTACCCTTGACCTGCTTTGCATCAATAATATTTTTACCAACAAACCGGGTTGTAGAATAATTGGGAACGCACATCAGGTAGACAGCTGTCCGGGTTATCCGCATTTTTACGTAGTTGTAGGTTGAATTTTCGAATTGTAATTGTCCGCTTATATTTTCGTATGCGGGCCAGTCGGTAATATTGGGCATGTTAACAGGGAGCTTAACCTCAGTAAGGTCGTGTACATTATACAAGCCTTTGCCGGTTTGCCCGGTAAAAAAACTATCTGATAAATTAGCGGCATACTGGTGCAAAACAAATTGCCCGCCTATAGTAAACAGGTAAATGGCAAGCAATACAACAGCAATTAGCTTTTTCAATTTGACAATGAATATTCAGATGTTTAAATATGGTAGTTATATTTTAGGTTTCAAAATTTATTTTTGGAGGATAATCGTTTGCACTCCAATCACCTTAACAGGGTAACAGCCGGTGGATTAGCTCTAAACAAAAAACACGGGTACGCTTTCGGCGTACCCGTGCCTTCATATGGTTTAGACCACTTTGCCTGGTGACTAGGTTTAGGGTTTGTTAATAGCTTAAATAATGATGTAATATTAGGGGCTTTATTTCAAATTTTATACCGTGTTTTCACCCATTTTATACCGTGTTTTCACTTATTGTTTTTATCATAATTTTTTTGTATAAAAATATACTCATCAAAGAAAAAGTCTCTTTTGAAGCAATAAAAGCAATTTTATGCTTTAATGAAAAATCGACACGATAAAAAACCAAAAGAAAACCAGCCGGGCCCTATGCGTAAAAACCGTTGCTATTTTCTTTTGCTTAAGAATTAAATCCCGGCAACGTTATCTTCCAGCTCCTGGTACCAGGCTTCGCCGTATTTGCGGATGAGTGGGGCCTTTAAAAATTCGTAAACGCGCACCTTAAGTTCGGTGCCAAAGGAGCAGGCCGGGCTGCAAATGCTCCAGCGGTCATAATTCAATACATCAAATTCGGGGTATTTTGTTACGCGAATGGGATATAAATGGCAGGATATAGGTTTTTTCCAATCGATAGCGCCATGCTCATACGCTTTTTCAATAGCGCATTTGGTGATGCCGTTTTCAAATACGACGTAAGCACATTCTTTGTTTACATCAACGCAGGGGGTGGTGTAATCGCCTTCGAAGTCTTTTACGTAGGTACCATTTTTTTCGATGGTAGCTATCCCTTTGGCGTTCATAAATGGCTTTACTTTCGGGTATATTTCGTCGAGTATGGCCAGTTCTGTGGTCTCCAAAGGTGCACCCGAGTCCCCTTCGAGGCAACAAGCGCCTTTGCATTTATTTAAGTTGCAAACAAAATTCTCTTTTACTACATCCTCATGCAGCAGTACTGCGCCTATTTCTATCATGTTTTTTTTTGATTTGAGATGTGAGATTTGAGATTTTAAGTCAACCTCACATCTCAATTCTGCATCACATTAAGTTTATTTATTTTAGTAACTTGATGTCCCAATTTATCTCACATCTCACATCTCACATCTCACATCTCACATCTCACATCTCACATCTCACATCTCACATCTCACATCTCACATCTCACATCTCACATCTATTTCTTCGCCGGGTTTAACGGGTATTTTAAATCTTTTACGCTGGTAAGGTCCATGGTGAGGCTGCCTACAACCAGTTCTACGTGAGCTTTTATCGGTATCCTGTTATTATCATCCGTTATCCATAAAAACAACTTACTATCTTTCCTGAACACACGACCGGGAATTATGGTAGGATTAAATTTTAAACAGTTAAAGGTACCCAAATCGCTTTCTACCTTTTCTTTCCCAACATAGGTAATACTAAGGGTATGCACACCATCTTCTAAAAAATATTTTAAATCGAAAGTATCGCCGATCTTTATTTTCGAAATATCTATACTGCGCGAAAAATAATAGGCTGATAAAAAATCAAATACTTTGCCTTTAAATGGGAAAACGCCTTTTGCGGCTGTAATTTTTTCATCCTGGTGATTAAAGGTTACGTTATCTGTATGTTTATAGCTGGCTTCGTGCCGGTTCTCGGTATAAAAATAAGGCTGCAGCGTAGTTTCATCTATATAAGTTTCGTAGCGGTTACGGGTTTTGTACAGCAGGTCAAAAGCACCGGCAGTTTTACCATCGGCAACTATGTGAAAAGCAGGGTGCCCGTCGAACTTTTTATCGGTAGCCTCCACCTTTAAATTAGCCTCGGCAGCAGTAAAAAAGCCATATTTCAATTTATAATTCAGTTGCTCGCCAACCTGAAAAACCGGCCTGCCTACATTATCCATTTCCTGGCAAAAGGCATTGGCAAATGATGCGGTGATAAGAAACAGGATAACGTATTTTTTCATTTATTGCACTTTTTGGACCATAGTCCATAGTCGGTGGTCCATAGCCAACGTTTTTCCATTTGTTAATATTGACCTAACCCACTATCGGCTATCGACTATCGACTATCGACTATCGACTTCCCCCCTCAATCCTTCTTTTTATAAATAGGCACTGTTGAGCAAGGCTCACCAAACATCAGGCTTTTTACCACAGGGGTTAGCTTTTTCGTCAACTCCACATAAGCCGAAACCGGAACAGGCACATCCCCGCAGCCCTTTATAACGATGCGTTGGTCGCGGTATTGTTCAATGTCCATTTTTGCTATGCTTTTTACAAAAAGCACGGTTTCAAGCACTTCCGCATCACCAAAAACAACCTCGCGGGCATAAGGGGCCAGTCGGTTGGCCAGCAGCATATAAGCCCATGCAGGCACGATAGCATCGGCAGTGCAGGTAATCGCAACGTATTTATCCTGGAATTGCGCCCAATCATGCCCTTTCACAAACTCCCTGAAATCCTTTTCGCGCAGCATAAGCTCCATGTACAGGTTGTCTTTAATATCATATACCACACGGTCGCCGGCGGGATAAAATGCGGCAGGATCCAGCGTTGTTAAACCACTCTGGGCTACCTTGTTTATTATATTTTCCTGTATTTCCATTTCGTGCTAAATAAAAAAATTAAAATCATTTCCTTTTTCGGTCCTCTTTCCGGCTTGCCGAAGGAGGGCCGAACAACGAAGTCCCAACCGGAGGTCGGGAGGGTGAGTTAACTCTCCACCATGCATTTGCGTTAATGCCGCTCGTAGAGTTTACTCACCCGGTCATCGCTTCGCTTGACCACCCTCTCTTTTGCAAGCCGAAAAGAGGGGAAATAAGTTATCACTAAATAAAAAAATCCGGGTATGGCCATAACGCTACACCCGGATACAAAATTACTTTTAAATTCTCTATAAAAACTTGGCCCTGTAATCTTTTACATTTGCCTTATCTTTCAGGGCTTCAAATATTTCGTTACTTGCATTCTGTGCTAAAGCCTGGCCTATTTGCTGGCGTTCCCTAACTGCATTGGTAAGCGGTGCAGGATTTGTAAAACTGTTAAGCACAAATACAAAAACAGCTTGCTGGCCTTCAACCGGTTTTGATAATTTATTGGGCTGCGAACCAAATACAGTACCTACAACCTTATACTCGGCAGATGAACCGGGAATGATAGGGTTTGCGAAAACAATGTTTTGCAACGGGGTAGCTTTACCTCCTGCTTTTTGGGCAACCTGGTCAATAGACGATGAGCCATTTAATGCTGCCTGCAGTTTATCACTAAGTATTTTGCCTTTTACCCTGTTTTTTACCATGGGCTCAATTTGTTTTTTAACATCATCAACCGAAAGAAGGCCTTTTGGCTTAATTTGCACCATGTGGGCAACAATATATTGGTCGCCCTCGATGTAAACCTTGTCCGAGAAATCGCCTTTGTCAGCGCCAAATGCCCAACGCACAATGTCGCGTGCGCTTTGTATACCTTGTACACTGCCTGCGATGGCATTTACATCAGTAGCGGTTTTTTTAACTAAGCCAGCCTTTTTTGCCTGGTCGTCAAAATTCTCTTTTGTTAACGCGCCCAAAAATTTCTGCGCATTACTGTAAACAACAGTTTCGGTAGCACTGCTTGCTTTTAAAGGAATATCAACAACAGCAATTTTCGCCACTCTTGATGATCCTTTCAAATCTTCAATTTCTATTAGGTGTACCCCAAACTGTGAAGTAACTATTTTAAGGTCGCCTTTTTTACCGCTGAAAGCAGCATCTTCAAACGGGGCCACCATAGCGCCGCGGCCAAACGTGCCCAGTTCGCCGCCTTTTACAGCCGAACTTTTGTCAATTGAGTAAAAATTCGCCAGGTCGGCAAATGATTTACCACCTTCTATTAGTTTTTTAAGCGAATCGGCCAACTTCAATGCTTTATCATGGCCTATTTTGCTCTCATCTATCAATATATGTTTTGCTTTTACCGAATCGGGTTCAGTACGTGCATCAACAAGTTTTGCAATTTTATAGCTGCCATTTGCCAAAAAAGGACCATAAACAAATCCGGCTGGGGCATTAAACATAATGGAATCAACCTTAGGGTCCAGGCCCGAACGCCCTTTGTGCTGGTATTTAAGCTGATCTTTTGTAGTAGCATATAGCTGCACGAAAAGCGAATCGTTTTTGCTTGCCTGCAAACTATCTTTCAAGGCTGCAACTTGTTTTTTTACCGTTGCCGAGTCGTCTTTTGACGGGGATGCGTTAAAGCTCACATAATCAAACGTCCTTGTTTCCTGCGGGTTTTTAAATTCCTGCTTATGCTCATCGTAATAAGCCTGGTAATCATCGGCGGTAACAGTTATTTTATTATCCGGTATCGAAGCATAATCTAACGATACATAGCTAAAATTAGCCAGGCGGTTTTTATTTTCATAATCGTCCTTAGCTTCCAATGAGTTTACATATAAGCTGTTAGTTACCAATGCAGTATACTTCTCAGCTAACTTGGCATCAATCATCTGGCCTACAAAATCCGACCATTGCTGCTGCACATCAGGCGATAAAGTAGGGAGCTTGGTTAAAAACTCATTCAGTTTATTCCTGTCCAGCTGGCCTGTTTTAGGGTCGCCAAATGCCTGCACAATTTGCGGGTTCGGCGTATTGCCGCTCACCATTTGTTTGGTTTCATCATCGCCAACGGTAAGGTCAACGCGGTCAACCTCTTTTTGCAGTACTGCCTGTGCCACCATCTGGTTCCACGACGTTTCCTGTACATAATTTAAAATCTGCGGCGACATAGCAGCAGACTGCTGTTTAAACTGGGCGCTGTTTTGTTCAACCCGTTTCTGAAAATCGTCGTACGCTATTTTTTCACCGCCAACTTCGCCGAGCAAATTACGGTCATCCCTAAAAAACGACCCGCCCGAACGCACAACTTCACCTACAATAAATGCAAGCAGCGAGAAACCGATAACGAAAGCAACGATCTTTCCCATCCGTTCGCGCAAAAAACCCATTATACCCATATACTTACTTATAAAATTTACTTTATATTAAAAAGAGGGCGCAAGATACAATTTTTAGTAAAATTCTATAATACAATTTTTTGAGTAATTTTTGAGTGGGTTAATTGGGTTGGATTGGGTGAGTGGCTGGCTCGGGTTGGATTAAATTGGGTGAATTGGGTTGATGGTGGTAATTAAGAGTGTCATTTGTTGCTATTAGTCTCCATCCCGTTTGATACGCTTGCCAAATCAAAGCTTTCATTTCCCTTATGTTATTCTTGTCAGGCATGTCGATAACTTTCGGCGGCAACGGTTTTACCGGCATTACAACCCCTCCTCAATAATTGCCCTAATGACTAAAAATTATACCCCACGCTAAACTTTACCCCCGCATCTAAAAGGCCGTTCGGACTATTGTCATTGGTGACGATCACGCGGTGCACATTCAAAAATGGATTCATCGAAACACTAACATCGTCAAAATTGAATTTGCAGCCAATACCCATCAGGTAACCTATCCCTGACTGGTTGTCAGCTATTGTTTTGTTTGAATTACCAACTTTAAAATCAGCTGTCGCTCCTACATCGGCATACAAATGATCTAAAAAGAAAAACTGCGCATAAACAGGGAAAGACGCCATTTCAACTTTACCATAGCAATACGATGATGACGGGGCATTTTGTGCAAAAATCTTTTCGGAGGTGTTGGTTGAGAGTAATACACCACTCCCTATCGAACAGAAATCGCTCAGGCTCAATGTATAATTCACCCCATATAGTAGGCTGACTTTAGCGTTTGGCCCATAGTCACCCTGCTTGCCCGCATCATTTGCAGCTACACCTGTTTCAATTGATATATTATTAACTGACTGAGAATACGCATGAAGCGCCAGCCCATGCAAAAGCAGGAGGAGCATAATCAGCTTTTGTGTTTTTTTATTCATTCCTAACATTGTCGTTGTTTGTCGGCCGCGATGTCTTGAATACCTCACCGGTCCGTGTTTTAATTTTAAAAAGTTTTACTTTACTATAATGTACCCGGATTTGAAGGGTTAGGCGGCGTTTATATCAATAAACCGCTGCGGCTTCTAATCCTATTTGTTAATTACCGGTGTGCAGTCAGCGAGTTTCGTGTAAGCCGGGGGCCCCTTGATCATCTTATTTTTACAAGCCTGTTCATTGGATGCTGTATCACATCAGATCAAAAAAACAACAGGCGATTTGACCCTCGTGGTTTCTAAATAAGTTATGATTATAGCGTCATTGTAAAATGCGGCGCAAAGAAAGTTAAGAGTCTAAAGAGTTTTGTTATGGTATCGACACATAGCCAGGTGATGCCGACAGAAGGTAAATAATTATGGACTCGAGTGAAAAAGAGTTAGGCAACTTAAAAAAAAATGTGGAAAACTATTTTTTTATAGGTTTGATCGAAGAAGGACTCACTCCTTAATTTGATTTAATCAATATTAATATACTTATAATCAGCTAATTAAAAAATATACTCCATAAACAACCTGATGTTCAGCCAAAGCCAGCTGTTGAAATAAGTTCCAAAAAACAGCAGGCTAATTATTGAATATATATCGACCGAATAAGATTTTCATTCGGCAA
This sequence comes from Bacteroidota bacterium, assembly GCA_013288235.1. Taxonomy (GTDB): domain Bacteria; phylum Bacteroidota; class Bacteroidia; order Sphingobacteriales; family Sphingobacteriaceae; genus Mucilaginibacter. The sequence goes on from JABDCF010000090.1 coordinate 17,498, forward strand.
ACAATTAATAAAATCCGACCATTTATCTTTTCAACAAGATTTATCGCGTATGCCCTTTGTAAAGTTCAGCATTTGTATATCTGAAAAAGTTGCATGAAGTTTATAGCTGGGATAAGCTTTATGTCACCTTTTAGACAGACAAAAAGCTTGAAATACTACAAACCTGCTATAGGATATGGCTCCTTCTAATTAAAATAATATTATGATTCAAACACATAGAATACCCCGGATATTTACCGTTGAATCGCTGTTTTTAATTGGCTGTTTAAATTTTTCAATCGCTGCGCGCCCACTATATACGTTGCAGTTCTGCGTAAATGCCGACTGGTTTTTGGCGCCGCTGTTCCCGCAGTTATTTCTGACACTATTTACTAAAAAACTATGCTGAACGTGTTTTAAAAATCACTTTCAATTAAAACAATCTATTTTATTTAATTTATGACTAATCACATCGTACCAACAAGCTGTACTGTTTGGGAAAACATCAGGCATTTACGCCTCAGCTATGGCTGGAATCAGCAACATTTCGCTCATCTTTTGGGGATTTCGGTATCGGCTGTTTCCAAAATTGAAACTGGTATTACCGAGGTTAGATTGTCTCGCCTGAAGCAGATCGCAAACATTTTCGAAATCGATATCGTTCAACTTCTGACTATGGAACATGGCCAAATAAAAACTGCGGAAATGGATTCATTAAGTATTTTAAAAAACAAAATCTTCCAACACGACGCAGAAATTATTAAATTAAGAAGTAAGTTAATTGAGCTATATCAAGAGCACCAAGACAGAAATTTAATAATTTATGCGAATCAAGGGTCAAAATAGTTGATAACTTAATGGCATAAACCTCAGCGGACATTCACGAAAGCGATTTACATATACGGGACTTCCGACCTTGTTGGCGTTGTCCCCCTGACCTGCGAGTGTCGCCGCCTGCCAAAAGCCCGGCAGCACCCGTGCCCCGCTGACAGGTAACCGCTATGCTTCCCCGCTGTTTGTAGCCTTTCTGTCAGCGGGCCATCCCGATAAATCGGGCGGTAACGAAAATTGCTTGTGAGCGCATGGCGAATCCTATACTTCAATTATCAACGATATCATGTTAATTTTTTTTGTACTTTTAGATAACTAAAAGACATGCATATTTAACCGCGCCACAACCTTATGTACAAAAAATTATTAGCCATACTTGGAATAGTTCTGCTAATTGCAGCTTGCAAAAAAGAAATCTCCGGAACTAAAACTCCACAAATAAACCTGGTGCAAGGAACTATAAAAGCCGATTGGGGTGATACTATAACCATTTCAGGACAAAATTTGCCCCCGGACGTTAATATTTCATTTAATACAACTCCTTCCCGTGTTGTCTCAAACGACGGGCAACAGGTACGATGTATTGTTCCTGTTTTTGGCACAGTGCTTACTGCATCAGTATCAATTAAATACAGTACAGACTCGACCATACTAAAAAACTATGTAACGCTTAATGCACCCGTAATCACTTCGTTTACCGCAAC
>JABDCF010000091.1:0-17466 GCA_013288235.1 Bacteroidota bacterium
AAAAGCCGTACACAAACGGCAGGGTAACGGCAAGACGGCTGGACAGCACGATATTATTATTGACACAATAAAGCCCCACGTTAAACAGCAGGAAAGAACCCAGGTCAACAACTGGCACCCCCAGCAGTGCGTGAAAACGCAGCCGTTCCAACCCAAACGCCTTATAAAAATACAACGGCACATAAGCGCCCATCAAATAAGCGCTGCCGTAAGCGATGATATACTGCCAGCGTATACCCAGCGGCAAAGCTGGATCGGGAAACAATCCGTTGGTAATATTGAACAATAGTAATAAGGTTAACAGGATCAAATACCACAAAGGCCGGTAGCCTTTGGGCTTGGATAAAAAGGGTAGGTGATAAGCCACCAGTAACAATTCCAGCAGGATAAACACCACCGTTAGCGCCTGCAGGTGCAATTCCATAATTTTCATACATAGGTATCATTTGTTTTTCTATACATTCTTATTGTGGCCGGTCCAGGTAAAAAAATAAAAATGACCACCCGTTACGCGGCGTGCCTGCGCAAGAAATGATCGTAAAAAGATTTTGATGATTGGTTACGCATTCGAGGCACGCTGCCCGGGCGGCATCACACCTGGAAATGCGGGTTTAAGGACTACCGGCGTGATTTCCGGCATTTGGCAGAGTTTAAACGTACGGGGGCTTTATTATCGCAGTTTGAAGCGAACTGCGATAAATATGAGCTGACGGAACGCGAGATCGAATTGGCGGTTTGCCTGAAACAGGGCCTGACCTACCGGCAAATCGGCTTGAAGCTGTTTTTGTCGCCGAAAACGGTGGATAATAATATCCAGGCGCTGTATGCCAAACTCAAAGTACGCAACAAGATGGAGCTGATCCATAAGCTGTGGTACGAATAGACACCCTGGCGGGGCTTTTTCCTTTCAAAAAGGGGTGGATTCCTTTTGGCTTTTTGGGTTTTCGCGTTTCATCTTTGTCATTAATCTTTGGTTAAATTATTTACGGAAATACGAAATTATGGCGAAAACCTTTACGCATTTCCTGCCGAGGTGAATTAAAGTGAACGCCCCTCACCGGCATGGCAGGGTTTACTTAAATCCAATTTTATGCTACAACACTATGGTGAAGAACGCTGCCAGTTATTAAAGGAAGAACTGGCGGAGATCAGGGAAAAGGTTGCGGAAGGCCCGGAAAGAACGTCAAAATCGCTCAACGCGATTAAAGCGGCAATGGACGAAGTGACCGCGAAAGTAAAGGCAAGTCCGTTTAAGGTGAAAGCGGAAGAAGCGGTCTTCAACAAAACAGTTTACCCGGAGTTTTACGCGCTGTATATGTACGAGGCCGAACGCTTCAACCTGGAAGAAGCAAAGCCGCGTAAATCGGTCAAAATAATCAAAAATTATTACCGCACTAAAATAAAGGCCATGGAGTTGTACGCCTTGCAGCACAATTTCCTGCATGAGTACTGGCGCAAGGGGCTGGATGAATTGGACGGGATGCTGTTTGTCAAAGGGCAGCATGTACAGCATTTGTACCTGCCGGAAAGTCCCGAGTTCCACGCGGCGAATGTGCCTGCGGCCACTTACCTCTTTGCGCGCTTTATCGCCTATGAACGCCTGATCAAAGAATTGCTCGCTAAGATTGAGCCGGGTTTGGTGGTCAAGGCCAAAAGTGGTTTGAAGTGGACCGGCAATAAGGTCGGCGTGGCCGAGTTGGCTTATGGGCTGTATTATACCGGCCAGTTCAATGACGGTAATGCCGATGTGGTTGATATTTTTGAGTGGCTACAGGAAAGTTTACAGCTGGATATGGCCAGTGTACACCGCAAGTTTACCGACATCCGCAGGCGCAATACAGCCAGCCCGACCAAGCTGCTGGACCGGATGCGGGAAGCTATTCACCAGCGGGTAGACGAAGATCTGAAGCTCAAACCCAACCGGGGCATCAAATTAAAAAAACCGCTCAAGGACGACGATAACCCTTATTTGTAAAAAAAGTTTTAGGACTGTCCTATAGTGATGTTAAGTCCTCTTTTGGGTTTGGTGAACCTTTGCTTTTATTATTCCCGGCGCAATGTAGCGCCGGGACAAAAGCAAAGTATTATGATCTTATTTCATCATTTCACCTGGCTGCAATTCGGGATTGCCGCCATCGGGCTAACCCTCATCTGGTATGCCGCCATCCTGCTCCTCTATTTTCGGAAGGAAGCCCAAAATCTGTTAACAAAGCCAAAACCGGCGGAAGCGGAAAGTTTGCAGCATGCCTGGGAAACAGACGAGTTTACCGACGATGAGGAAATGATCGGCGATGCGGCGGAACCAGAAGGTGTTACGACACATTCCTGGAACAGTTTCGGTTTTGCAGGCAGAAACAAGGAAAACGCGGAAGACGAATTAAATGGTTTGGTGCCGGACGCACTGGAAGAAATTAAGCTGGCGGTCCACACGGCAGAAACGCAGGGCGGCGGTAAATCGGATTTTATCAGCCTGTTCAAGCTGGTCGCTACTAAGTATGCAAGGCTGAAAGACGGCCCGCACCTGGAGGCGATCAATGAATGGATACTGGAAAATGTTCCCTACGACCTGACTGAAGACGAATTATGGCAATTGTGGGAATAACCCCCGGTCCCCTGAAGGGGAAGCATCAGTGTAATCCCTAAGTAATTAGTGTAATCAGAAAACAAATGAAAAATCAATTCGATCCCAATAAAAATCAATTTATCACGCCCCGGAAACGGCTGTTCGCCAAATTCCTGTTAGCGCTCTTTATCGCCAATGCCTACTTCATATTGGTCAATGCAACTGACGCGCTGGCCCAGGATGGTTCGGCCGGTATCAACCAGGCGACCAGCATGGTCAAGGGTTATTTCTCGGCTGGCTGCAACCTGATGTATGCCATCGGGGCCATTTTAGCCATTGTCGGCGCCATAAAAGTGTATCGCAAGTGGAATGAAGGAGAGCCTGATACCAACAAGGTGGCGGCGGCCTGGTTCGGCTCCTGTATCTTCCTCGTCGTGGTCGCTACCGTTATTCAATCCTTCTTTGGCATGTAACCTCATGAGCAGCGTCTATCAAATCAACAAAGGCATCGGCCGGGCGATCAGTTTTAAAGGGCTGAAAGCACAATATATCGGCTATTTAGCGGGTAGCCTGCTGGCCTTGCTGGTATTGTTCGCCATCCTGTACAGCATCGGTATCAATACCTACGTGTGTTTAGTGCTGGTCTTTGGCACCGGCACCGCGCTGGTTAGCACCATCTTCCGCATGAGCCGCAAATATGGCAAACATGGGCTGCTTAAACGGAACGCTAAACACAGCTTGCCGGATTACCTCAAGTTCCGGTCACGCAAAATTTTTATTCATCTCAAGAAATAGTTATGACAAATATTGAGCAGATACTGCCGATCTACAAAGTCGAAAACAATTGCATCCTGTCGCGGCAGGGCGATGTGACCATCGCTTTTGAAGTCATGCCGCATGAGCTGTTTACCCGTTCGGCCCAGGATTACGAGGCCGGGCACCAGGCATTGATCAAGGCGATCAAAGTGCTGTCGCCCTTTACCGTTGTTCACCAGCAGGATATTTTTATGCGGTCCGTTTATGCAGGTAATAAGGGTGCGGAGGATAGCTTTTTGTCGCAGGCGGGTGAAGCTTATTTCAAAGGCCGCCCCTATCTCGATCACCGCTGTTATTTGTACCTGACCAAGAAACCGGATGGCCGGAAAGCGGCTACCAGCGGTTATTCGGGGCTGATGCGCAAGTCGCCCGTTCCGGCACAAAGCCTGAACCCGCAGTTGTACCGCGAGTTTATGGAAAAGGCAGGGGCCTTTGAGCGTATCCTGTCGGATAGCGGCGTGGGTTTGCGGCGGTTAACGGATGATGAGTTGGCCGGGACAAAGTATAAGGCTGGCGTGATCGAGCAATACTGCTTTTTGCAGGGCACGGACGAGAGGCCGGTTATTAAGGATGTGCATCTGAAGGATGGCATCCGGATCGGCGATAATATCGGGCAGTTGTTTACGCTGGCCGACGTAGAAGACCTGCCCGCTTTGTGCGGCAGCCGGATTGATTACGAGCCTTACTGTACCGACAAGACCCGCTTCAGTATCGGCTTTGCAACGCCGCTGGGTTTGCTGTTGGACTGTAACCACATCGTCAACCAGTATATTTTTATTGACGATGCGGCTAAAACGTTGAAACTGCTGGAAAAGAAACGGCTGCGGTTGCAATCGCTGTCCGGTTATAGCCGGGAAAACACCATTGGGCGGGATGCCACTTCGGATTTTTTAAACGAGGCTATTTCGGAACAGCGGCTGCCGGTTAAGGCACATGTCAACATTTTTGCCTGGACAAACAGGCCCGAAGAAAAGCAGGAGATCAAAAATAAAGTCAGCGCTGCAATGGCCCGGCTTGATGCCAGCGTAAAACAGGAAACTGACGGGGCCGCGCAGATCTGGTGGGCCGGGTTGCCGGGCAATGCGGGCGACTTCCCGGTTAATGATACGTTTGATACCTTTTTGGAGCAGGGAACCTGCTTTTTTAACCTGGACGGTAACTACCGTTCGGATGCGCAGGGTATTCGTTTCGGTGAAAGGCTATACGGCAAGCCGGTAACGGTTGACCTGTTTGACCAGCCGATGAAGAACGGGACGATCACCAATCGCAACCTGTTTGTCTGCGGCGGTTCGGGCGGCGGTAAGTCGATGGCCATGAACCACCTGTTGCGGACGCTTTATGACCAGGGCACCCATTGCGTGACCATCGACATCGGGGGCAGTTACAAAGGCCTTTGCGACCTGGTAGGCGGGTATTATTTTATCTATACCGAAGATAACCCCATCAAATTCAACCCTTTCTATTTGTCCAAAGGTGAAGTGCTGGACACCGAGAAAAAAGAAAGCCTGAAGACGTTGCTCATCGCCCTTTGGAAAAAGGAAGATGAAAGTTATAGCCGGTCGGAGTATGTAGCCATATCCAATGCCATCACACTTTACTATGTGTACCTGGCCAAGAACCCGCGCATATTCCCCGCATTCAATTCCTTTTATGATTTCCTGATGCAGGAATATTTAGAGGTACTGGAAGACGGCAAGGTGAAGGAGCGCGATTTTGATATTGCCAATTTCCTCTACGTGCTTAATCCTTATTACAAAGGCGGTGAGTTTGATTACCTGCTGAACGCGACGGAGAACCTGGACATGCTGCATGAACGCTTTATCGTGTTCGAGCTGGATAACGTCAAAAACCACCCGATCCTGTTCCCGGTTGTGACGATCATCATCATGGAACTGTTTATCAGTAAGATGCGCAAGTTGCAGGGCCAGCGCAAGATTTTGGCAATTGATGAGGCATGGATCGCTATTGCTAAAGCAGGTATGGCCAATTTTATAAAATACCTCTATAAGACGGTCAGGAAGTTTAACGGTATCGCCGCGCTCATCACGCAGGAAGTGGACGACCTGATCAGCTCGCCTATTCTAAAGGAAACAGTCATCAACCTGTCCGATACCAAGCTGCTGCTGGACATGCGCAAGTTCATGAACAAGTTTGAGGCTTTGCAAGCGGTATTAGGCTTATCTGAGAAAGCAAAAGCGCTGCAATTGTCCGTTAACAAAGCCAATGAGCCGGGCCGCAATTACCGCGAGGTGTTCATCGACCAGGGCGGGCAAATCATGAAAGTCTACCGTAACGAACTCGCAGTTGAGGAATATCTGGCCTATACCACCGAAGAAACCGAAAAACTGAAAGTACAGGAGTACGCCCAAAAATACCGCAGCATGCGAGAGGGCATCGAGGTATTAGCAGCAGAAATCAGACAATCCAATAAAAAATAAGGTTATGAAAAAAGCAATCATCAGTATTCTCTCCATCGCAGGCATATTGGTTGCCTGCCACAGCATCAATCGTGATGACATCATCGGTGCATATACCAACCACGCGGAAAGTGCCTACAGCATTGCGGACGACACGTTGACGATTACAGCAACCGCTTCGGAAACCGTCTTTACCGTTGTACGCAGAACTGCTTTCCGGCGTATCGTCAACGGCAAACCGGATAGTTTACAGCACCAGTTCAGGCGCTGGCCTGCCACCTGGGACACGCAACAAAAACAGCTCATGATCCTGCAAACCGGCGCTATTTTCAGCTTCCCGGATAGGCATAGCTTGCTGTATGGTAACAGCGTTTACAGGAAACTGTAGCAAAATCAATTAACAAAAATTATTCACCATTAAAATTTAACCCACCCTGTGGGTAAGGGGGCCTTATGGACTGCTCCGAAGAAAATCAAATGAACCCAATAAAAAAATATATGGTCATCCTGCCCATTTCGGCGATCACCATATTTATATCCATACCCAAAGGCGCGGATGCGCAGGTGATCGTAGGCTCGGTTATTTCCTCGACCGTTGGCAAGGTGATCCGCGCCATTGACCTGGAAGTACAAAAGATGCAGAACCAGACGATATGGTTACAAAACGCGCAAAAAACGCTGGAAAATCAATTGTCGCAACTCAAACTGTCGCAAATATCCGACTGGTCGCAAAAGCAAAAGAACCTGTTCAGCGAGTATTACAATGAACTCTGGAACATCAAAACGGCTATCGCCTATTATTCGCGCATTAGTGAAATGACGCAAAAACAAGTATCGCTAGTCAATTCCTATAACCAGGCATGGGCGCTGCTCAAAAACGACAAACATTTTACGGCTAATGAATTGACCTATATGAGTGAGGTCTATTCCGGTATCCTGCAGGCTTCTGTCAAGGATCTTGACCAGATACTCGACATTATCCATGCCAACAAAACACAGATGCCCGATGCCAAACGAATGGAGATCATCAACAAAACCGCTGACCACATGGACAGCAATTACAACGACATGGAACGGTTCAATACCGAAAACGAAATGCTCAGCCTCAACCGGGCACAGGATGAAAACGAAGTGCTCACATTAAAACAATACTATGGACTTAATTAAGGTAAAAGCAGAAAGGCAAAAGGTAAAACCTTTATTGTATGGCTTATTTTGCTTTGGTCTTTGTGCTTTCGGCTTTCAGTCTGCAAACGCGCAATCCTTTTCCTTTTCTGACTTGTTCGGACAAGGCGAAAAAGAGATCAAAGATACCGAACAGCAACTAACCGCTTTAATCGCCTTAGAAAGTTCGGTACGGCAGGGCTACAACATGCTGCACAATGAATGGAGCAGTATTGCCAATTGGAAGAACGGCGAGTTTGGCTTGCACCAAACCTATTATACCTCGTTAAGCCAGGTCAACCCCGTAGTGAAAAACGCCACCGATTTGACCACGATGCAATCCGAGCAGCAAAGCATCATCAGCCAGTTTAACAGTATCAGCAACGTCAACGGCCTGACGGCTTCCGAGCAAACCTATATCGGCAACGTACAGCAAAATGTGCTTAGCCAATGCAGCCGGGATATGACCGACCTGCAAAATGTGTTAACGCTCGGTAACCTGGTCATGTCGGACGATGAGCGCATCCAGCGTATCAACAAACTGGCGGCTGCCATCAAGGACAAGTACCTGTTTACCTGCCATTTTACCGCACAGGTCAAGCTACTGGCCGCATCACGGACACAGGACAACAATGAAGTACAAACTTTAAATCAATTGTATGGAACGAATTAAGCTAAAAGCAAAAAGGCGCAAGCTGAAAGGCTTTTTTGGATTATTCAGCTTTGTCTTACTGCTACTATTAACTGCCACTGCTACTCCCTCGGAAGCGCAGACTTCTACCGCCCAGGATTTGCAGCAGCTATTGCTGGACATTGAAAAGCTTACACAGTTCAAAGCCATTTTGGGCGATATGAAAACCGGCTACACGCTGCTGACGCAGGGTTATGCCGAGGTAAAGGATATTTCCGAAGGCAACTTTAACCTGCATTCGGCATTCCTGAACAGCCTGATGGCGATCAGCCCGGCGGTAAGGCAATACGGCCGGGTAGCCGATATTATCGAAGACCAGGCGGACATGGTGACGGAGTATAAGGAGGCCTGGCAGTCGGCCAACGCCAGCGGGCATTTTTCCGCATCGGAACTGGTTTACCTCAATTCGGTGTTCAGCAGGTTACTGACCCAAAGTGTTGATAATCTGACCAATTTAACCAATATCCTGACGGCCAATACGCTGCGTATGAACGATGCCGAACGCTTACAGGCCATTGATCACATCTATGGCGATACGCAAAGCAAGCTATCCTTCCTGCGCAGTTTCGATAACCAGGTCATGCTCCTTTCCGCCCAGCGGCAACAGGAGCAGAATGAAGTCCAAACCTTAAAAAACTATTATTAACATGAAACAGAAAATCTTTAGGCTTTTCAAAAGCTCCCCCTTCAGGGGGTTAGGGGGGCTTCTGCTCTTGCTTTTATTGCCTTGTTTAGGTCATGCCCAAGACCTTTCTTCTGACCTGCAAGGCATGCAGCCGGTACTCGATAACGTCTATAACCAAATGATACCCTTATGCAGCCAGCTGATTGGGGCGGCACAGGGCATCGCAGGCTTTGCCGCTTTGTGGTATATCGGCTCCCGGGTCTGGGGGCAGATCGCCCGGGCGGAGGCGCTCGACTTCTATCCCCTGCTCCGGCCCTTTGCGCTGGGTATCGCCATTATGCTGTTCCCCTCGGTCATTTCGCTGATGAACGCGGTCTTGCAGCCGGTCGTTTCGGCTACCGGGTCAATGGTGCAGACTTCCAATACGGCGATAGCGCAATTGCTGGCGCAAAAGGAAGCCGCTGAAAAGCAATCGGCGGCTTACCAAATGTATGTTGGCGCAACCGGAAACGGAGATGAAGATCGCTGGTATAAGTATTCGCATCCGGATGATCCGAATGGCAACGGTAACAGCGGCCTCTCCGGTATCGGCAGCGATATCCAGTTCTGGATGGCGAAAGAGGGGTATAATTTTCGGAACAGCATCAAGCAATGGCTCAGCGAGGTACTGGAAGTACTGTATGAAGCGGCATCGCTCTGTATCAATACCATACGCACTTTCTTTTTGATCGTACTGGCGATACTGGGGCCGCTTGTTTTTGGCTTGTCCGTTTTTGACGGCTTCCAGCAAAGCTTGCACCAGTGGCTGGCGCGGTATGTCAATATTTTCCTGTGGCTGCCCATCGCCAATATCTTCGGCGCCATCATCGGCACCGTGCAGCAGAATATGCTGCGTTTGGATATTGCGCAGATACAAAGCGCGGGTGATACCTTCTTTAGCTCCACCGATACAGCCTATTGTATTTTTTTGCTGATTGGTATCGTCGGCTATTTCTGCGTACCCACCGTCGCCAATTTTGTCGTGCATGCGCATGGTAGCAACGGGATGCTGCAACGCATCAACAGCCTGACCGTAGCGGGTGCCAGTACCGTCATGTCTGCCACGACGAACGGCGCTGCCGCGCTGGGCGGCCGCATGGAAACCGCCCGGAGCAACATATTGAACGCCCCGGCGAATTATTGGGCCGGTTATCATAGTGCCGGATCAGGCAGCAACAATTACCAGAAAGATAAACTGAAAGGAGACGAAAAGAATGTTTAGCCAGCTCAAAAATATCGATACGGCCTTTAAGCATATCAGGTTGTTCAGCTATTTGCTGATCGCGGCCTGTGTGTTGATTTCGGGGTTTGCCATTTATAAAAGCTACCAGTCATCGGACAATTACAAAAACCACATTTATATCCTGGCCAACGGCAAGGCGCTGGAAGCCTATGCCGCAGACCGGAAGGATAATATCCCGGTCGAGATACGCGATCATGTAAAGATGTTCCACCATTACTTTTTTACACTCGATCCTGATGATAAGGAAATACAGGCGACGGTCACCAAGGCTTTGTATATGGCCGATGAAAGCGCGAAGAAAGCCTACGATGACCTGAAAGAAGCGGGTTATTACAATAACCTGGTCAGCGGCAACATCAATCAAACGGTGGAGGTGGACAGCGTACAGGTGGATATTAACCAGTACCCCTTCTATTTCAAATGCTATGCTACAGAAAAGCTGGTACGTTCGACCTCGACGATCACGCGCGGCCTGGTCACGCAGGGCTATTTGCGGAACGTGTCGCGCAGCGACAATAACCCGCACGGCTTCCTGATCGAGAAATGGGAGATAGTAAATAACCAGGATGTCAGTACCGTCAATAAATAAAGCAATGGGACTGTTTAAAAAACGTAAGCGCAGGCCGCTTACTGGCCGCCAGGAAAGGCTGGCTGCCAGGGTCGCATTGGCTATTGTCAGGCGGCAAACGCGGGTGGCCGGTTATCTCAACCGCAAAACAGCTTACTGGAACAAAAGCTCGAAGATCATTGCGCTGGTCTTGTTCAGCCTGGTCTTCGGCGGGTTGAGCCTGTACCTGCTGATCAAAGCATTATAAAATTTAACACTTAAAAAAAAATAACTATGACACAAAAAGTAGCAACACCGGAGCAATTGGAAAAGCGGAAGAAATTCCTGCTCGTGCTGCCCTTACTCATTTTGCCGGTACTGGCTTTGCTTTTCTGGAAGCTGGGCGGCGGCAAGGGCGATGCCGCGCAGCAAAGCGCCGGGCAGCAGGGCATCAACACTGAACTGCCGTCGGCGCAGTTCAAGGGCGAAAAACCGCAAAACAAATTGAACCTCTACGACCAGGCGACTAAAGATTCGATACGGGCGAACCAAAACAACACGGGCGGCCTTTTTGCCGTTCTGAAAAAGGACCGCGCGGATTTGGGGCAAAACAGCGCCGTTAACGGCCAGAGTGCCGCGGCCAGCGCCGAACAGATCAACAAGAAGCTGGCGCAGATACGGCAGCAGATCAGTGTGCCGGTTTCAACACAGCCTGCTTACCAATCGTCTTACAGCCCGCCGATGCTGCCTGCGGTCAATGCCGCCGAAGTTGACCGGTTGGAGAAATTGATGCAAAGCATGAAATCGGGCGGCGGCAATACGAACGACCCGCAAATACAGCAGTTGGACGGGATGATCACCAAGATACTCCAAATACAGCATCCGGAACTGGTAAACCAGCAAATCAAGCAGCAGGAGGCCAAAGCCAAGCCGGACAGTGCTTTTAAAGCTATTCCGGCCATCATCGACGGTAACCAAAAGGTCGCGCCCGGGGGCGTGGTCAAATTGCGCCTGTCCGATACCCTGCATATTAAGAACATGGTCATTCCTAAAGGGCAATTGCTTTTTGGTGCCTGTACGGTTACCAATCAGCGGTTATTGCTGGATATTAAAAATATCCGGCTGGGCACCGCGATCATCCCTGTCAACCTGACTGTGTTTTCGCTGGATGGGCTTGCCGGGATAGCTGCACCTGAAGCCGAATTGGGCGAAGCGGCGGGGAATGGCACCAGCCAGGCGCTGGACAATATGGAGTTTATGGGCATGGACGAGACACTGGGCGCACAAGCGGCAACGGCGGGTATCAGCGCGGCCAAAGGGCTGATCGGTAAAAAAGCGCGCAAAATCAGGGTAAAGCTCAAAGGCAATACGCCGGTACTCTTACGCAATAATAAGTGACCCATGCAACTGGAAACCAAGTATGCAGCGCAGCTCATCAGCCTGCTGGAAGATGCGCAGGATGTCGGGATGCCGCACGTCGTGGTTCAGTTCCGGCCACAGGAGATGCAATTACAGCCGGATCACCTGAGTTTATTTGGAACAGTCGGTGAAGCTTTAGACTACCTGGACAGGATGGATACGGATTACCTGCCGGTGGACGCTGACTACCTGATATATTACCAGCATTCCGACCAACTGCTGGAAGAAATTAAACAATCAAATCTATTAACCATAAATCAAATAGACATGAATTTGAATAACCGCGACAACCTCAGAGAGGAAATGAAAGCGCTGGGCTTTAGTAAAAAGCTCATCGCCGAAATGGAAAAGAACATGGAAAAGAATGTGCCGGAATTTACGCTGTACGACAGCATTATGGGTAATAAGGGCGTGGTGGATATCGCCATTCCCTTTAAGCAATCCACCCGGTCAGAACACTATTACCTGAACAAGTTCGATGTATCGCTTAACAAAGGCGGCAAGGTGCTGGAAGAAGGACAAAGATACCTGGTGATCGCTAAAGGCGAAGAAAACAAATACCGGGGCTTCCACAACGCGCACCAGGCTATTGATTATTTCAGGGAAAAGAAAGGCGATGCCGAACTGGCCATTGGCAAAGACCCTGCGCATAAAACCATGCTGGCCACCATGGAAAACGGTAAGGTCAGCTACGTGGTCAAGGAATTCCAGCGCACGTTCAACAACCCTGCCGTGACCCAAACCTTTTACGTAGAAAATGGCAAGGGCTTTACCGCCGAGCAGGCTGCCAACCTGATCGAGGGCCGTGCTGTCCACCGTGACGACCTGGCCAATTCCAACGGGATGACCTATAAAGCCTGGGTGCTACTCGACCTCAAAAATGCCAAGGACCGCCACGGCAATTTTATCAGCAAGCATTACCATGACCCGTCCTACGAGTTTGATTTGAGCAAGGTACTGGACAAATACCAGGTCAAAGAACTTGAAGACCCGGCCAAACGCGAAAAGCTGGAACTGGCGCTGCGCAATGGTAACCGCCCGCTGGTCACCGTCATCAAGGACGGGCAGGAAATGAAGCTGCATTTGGAAACCTCACCGCGTTTTAAGGACCTGAATATGTACCGGGAAAATGGCGCACCGGAAAAACGCGAACAGTTCCTCAAACCGGAACTTTCCCAAACGCTGGAGATCGGCAAAGGCAAGGCCCAAACCAAAGAACAGCAACAAGAACAGGGCATGAGCGTATAAACGGATTATTTTATCTTTGCCGCCTTTTAGAAAAAAAAGCAAACAATTATTTATTCATTTTAATTAAATTTTCATTTTATGGAACAGATCAAAAAGTTAAAAGAGCTGATCGCTTCAGCAGAGACAGACGCCGACAAATTCTTTAGCAAGGGTAACAATGCGGCAGGCACCAGACTGCGCAACACGATGCAGGCCCTTAAAGTAACCGCGCAGGAAGTACGCACAGCGGTTACCGAAGAAAAAAACAAGAAATAATCACAGTTAACGCTTGACTGTTTGGGGAAGCCCTGCCAAAAAGTTTTGGCAGGGCTTATTTGTTTTAAGCTATTTTTTCCGGATATAAATATGTTTGGTATTGTTGTTTTTACCGCTTTCGCGTTCATCCACTTCAAACTCATCCATGCTTTTAATAAAAGGCAGCATCTTTGGAAAGCCATAGTTACGCGGATCAAAATCCGGTTTTTTCTTGAGTACCAGGCTACCCATATCGCCTAGGTAAGCCCAACCGTTATCATCGGCCAGGTCGGCTATACTGGCCGCGATCAGCTTGATGATTGCCGGGTCAACGCTGCTCAGCGGTTTGTCTTCAGCAACAGCTTTTTTCTTCTTTGATTTAGATTTCGGTTCATTTTCAGCCGGGGCTGCCGGTTGTTTTTTCAGGATTTCGATGTAAATAAACTTATCGCAGGCCGTGATAAACGGGTTCAGCGTTTTCTTTTCGCCGATGCCGATCACCGTCATGCCCGCTTCGCGCAGGCGGGTCGCCAGCCGGGTAAAATCGCTGTCGCTGGAAACGATACAAAAACCATCCACCTTGCCGGTATATAAAATATCCATCGCATCGATGATCAGCGCGCTATCGGATGCGTTTTTCCCAGTGGAATAGCTGTATTGTTGAATCGGCGTAATGGCATTTTCCAGCAGGACATTCTTCCAGCCGGAAACGGTCGGCTTCGTCCAATCCGCGTAAATACGCTTGAATGTGGGTGTCCCATATTTGGCGATCTCCTCGAACATCTCTTTGACATTGGCATAAGGCACATTGTCCGCATCAATCAGCACGGCTAATTTCAGGTCTTTCCGGGTATCTATCATCGTAAGCAAAGATAACATTTTGCTTTTGTTAAGTCAGGCAGTCCAGCCGCATCCTTCGTCCGCAGCTTCCTGCATTTGGGAAACATGACCCTCGCGTCCTCGTTCCTGCGGCGCTTCGGCCCATATTTCCTGCCGACCACCCATAAGCGCTGATTAACGCTTTTTACGCTTTTCTCTCATTCTCCTGACTGGCTTTTCGGAGCAAAGTTCTCAAAAGCCGGGACATCCCGTCAAGGCCGGGGCCCTGCGGGTTTGCTGAAAAAAAATCTTCCCTGCTCGCTTCGCTCGCGAGGTATTTTTTTTCGCAAAGCCTTGTCGGGATGCCCGGCTTATTTAGGTGCGGCTGCTCATAAAAGCCACCCGAGGCTTCAGCCGAGGGTGTATTCAAAACAACAGCACCATGCACCGTCCACAAGGAAGAAGCCCACCCGCACCGCCCGCAGCGTCCCGACCAGTCGGGACGGCTGACACCCGCACACGCCCCAATGGGGCAACAAGCAATTTATTAATTACAGTATTTAAAAATCAAAAAAATGGAAACTAAAGTAAAAGCAACAGGCGCAGTTAATAAAGCAGGTAACAACGCCACAGGGAATAATACAGCTAACAATGGCAATGGTCAGAAAATCAATAACCTGCCCGTTAGCACCGCCTTTAACGGTGATGGCAAAAAGGACGAGCCGAAAAAAGAGGAAGTAAAACAGGAAGCGCCAAAAGCGGACGAAGCAAAGGCGCAGGCACCCGCCAGTCCCGCACCACAGCCGGAACAACCAAAGGCAGAGGAAGCAAAGCCACAGCCTGAACCAAGCAAAAAGGAAATTAAGGAACAGCAGGCACGGAAGTTAGAGGACACCGTAAAATTGGTAGAAACGTTGGGCAAAAAGATTGCCCAAAAGAACAAGCTGCAAAATACAATTGCCAACCTTGACAGCTTTACCGTTGCGCAGAACGACGATAGAGACGATATGGCCAGCGACAGCCGTTTTGCCCGCTGTGAGCTGATTATCCATGATGATGACGGCGAAGAGTTTGTGACCAAGAACCCTTTTATTATCGCCTATGTCGCCCACGAGGTGAAGGAGCTTTGCATCGAAAAACTGAAAGAAGTTGAAGCAAGTATCATTATCCCTTTTTGAGTTAGGTAATGGAAACGCCCTATGTATTAAGGGTACATAGGGCGTATTTCAAAAGGTTGAACCTCTTAAATGCTAAGACAATGTTAGAGTTATTTATCGAATTAACCAACCAAATCTTTTGGATGGGTTATGCACAGGAGTTAGCAAAGTCTGACCCTGTTTTATTCCGTTTTGAGTTTGACGAATTTTTAAACACTTATAACAGTTAGTCATGAAAGACACCTTGTATTTATTTATCAAAGTAGTTGTAGAAACTACCTACACCAATATACACGATGCCATAGACGAACTGCAAACCGAAACGGATTACAGCATCGGCAGTACCGAAAATGTAACGGTACTGGAAACAGAGATCATAGAATTAAACACTAAAAATTAAAGTCATGACAACACAAAATAATAGTATCGTAAAACCTAAAGTATGGCAGGTCATTGGTAAGACCATTGCCAAAAATGCCACCAGTGCCGAAGCCATGATACAGGCGGGTTTGGATTTTGAAGTGATGAAACGCCCAAATATCCATGCCCTGCCGAGTGGTAAGAACATCATATCCGGCAACAGTTTCTATACATTCCGTACCGATAACGAAGCCATCTTGGGTGATAAGGTCGGGACAGATTACGAAGTGGTACAGAATACCAGCGCCTTTGAATTTTTTGACAGCATCGTAGGTAACGGCAATCAAATCAGGTATGAAACATGCGGGGCGTTGGGCTACGGTTCGACCGTTTTTATCACCGCCAAACTGCCCGAATATATCAAAGTGGGACGTAACGACCTGATTGATCAGTATTTGTTTTTGACCTCTACCCATGATGGGTTAGGCAGTATCACCATAGCCTTTACACCTGTCAGAATTTGGTGCAGCAACACGTTAAACGCTGCCTTGCGGAATTGCAGCAACTGTATCAAGATACGCCATACCGCCAGTGCTGCCGAAAAATTGAAAGGCGCACACAAAATGTTAGGTATATCCAACCAGTTATCGGTGGAACTCGAAGCCATCTTTAACCGCTGGTCAAGGGTGCGTATCACCGACCCGCAGGTGAAACGGCTGATACAGTTAGCCCTGATACCGAATAAGGAAACGTATGAAAAGCTAAAGGCGGGCAAGGACGAAGAACTTTCCAGCCAGTATAATAACTTAGTTTCCAGCGTTTTTGATTATTGTATGACCGCAGACAGCCAGCAGGAAAGCACCACGAAAAGTACCTTATTTGGAGCCTATAATGCGGTGACGGGTTATTACCAAAACGTCCGCAATTACCGTGATGATGAAAGCAAATTCAAATCCATCCTATACGGCACAGGGCAAGACCGTTCACAGGTTGCCTTTAACCTTTGCACCGACTTTGCGAAAAACGGGGCTAATGCCTTAGTACTTAATTAATTCACCGGGGGCGCAAGCCCCCATTTTAAAAACTTTAAATTTTAATAATCATGAACGCATTGCACCAGCTTAATAATATCGGGAAAGCCAAGCTTTTACATGAGCTTTTTCCCGATGAAATACCACAACTGTTAGACCATATTCAGGAAGTTTGCGCAGACCTCAAAGCAAACCGAGAAGCCTATCAAAGCACATGGGATTTTGGTTTAATGACCTTTGATATGTGGCTGTCTCTTGCAGAAAAGGCCGAAGCTATGATTAACAAGCACCGTACTGCTATGATAAAGAGCAGCAAAACGTTTTCCGAAACTTTGTTTCACTCTTATGATTACACCGTGCTTTTTGTCAACGATCGCATTGTAAAGTATGCGGAACGCAAAAACGAAAACAGCAAGTTTAAACAGGCGGTAGCCTTATTGTATAACCCTTAAATTTTAGATGATGAGCTTTATAGTGATCGAAACACACGGTGGCGCATGCTATGCTATCATCGTGACAGACGAAGAAGGCAACAACCGTGTGTTTGATGAACGGGACGAAGCGGAAGCCGAAGCCTCGGAATGTCAGGACGGAATTGTTGTAGAACTATAAATAAATGCCCGCTGTAAGGATACAGACGGGCATTTTTGTGCCGCGCCTTAAGGGTGCAGTATGAGCATTTTATCTTTATCGAGAGCTCACTCTAAACCCACATTATCAATGCAAATATTTCTTATATCATTATCTTTTTAAACCTTTTGGAGCAGCCGGTTAAATTTCAGGTGTGCAAACGCTGGTTTTTAAAACTGGATAAAGGCTTTATTTCAACGAGCTTATTTGCTTCAGGTTCATAAAAATCACAAATATGTTAAGCCATTTTTCTAAAGATCGGTTCATCACTGGCATGTTTTAAACGGTATTTAAAATAGTTTATATAATATCCCCTGTACCCTGCATCTGTTAATAAAATTGCGCTAATAAGCAGATGCATTTTTAATGTAACGCTAGTTAAATATTCTTTACTATTCATTTTTTTGCTGGTATCTTCAGGTAATCTGCCATGTAAAAAGTTGTTCCGGTGTTTAATGGTTTC
>JABDCF010000091.1:17476-18403 GCA_013288235.1 Bacteroidota bacterium
TTTCTCGGTCGTGTTCATTTAATTCGATGCCTCTGTCTTCAAATAGTTTATAAAACCCATCCAAATTGCCGATTTGGTTAATTTGCTCTATTTTCTTAAGTATAGCTTTTTTATTGTTAAAAGCATCATCGGGTAGTTCATCTATAATTTTTGAAAACGAGGTAATGATTGTTTCTTTAGTACTTTTATCTTTTATTGGATTAAACTTAGCACCCCCCTTTTTTATCAATTGATCTTTTATCGTTTCCAAAACAACGGAATAAACGGCCCCTCTTACCGATTCAGGATGGTCCAGGCTTTCCGCCAAGATTTTGAATACCCTTAAAGTATCTTCATTTTGCAAAGCGCTTTCAATAAGGTTACTAAATATTACTGGAGGCAAATGTTGATCTCCTTCCAAATTTAGAATTACCTCTTTTACTTCGCGAGGTGCCAAAACCGTAAATCCTGTGGTTTTACTTCCTTCTCCTTTATGGTAATCAAAGCAATTGATATTAGTAAAATCTGGTTTTAATGAATAAATGAGAAAACTTCTGTCATTTATATAATATCCGGTTATAAAAGCATACACAACGATCAATGCAGATACCATAGCATCAAAATCCTGTTTAAGCACTTTATCTTTTGCATCAATAATTAAATACCTGGTGCCATTCAATTCAAAATCAAAAAGTGCATAGGGAACTTCGAAAACATTGAAATGTAACAGCCCTGCACCTCTATATATTTCTTTTGCTCTAAAAGGCAATGTTTGGAAAACTCCAGCCGCATTAGCAATGCCTGATTCTACAGAATGAATAGATCTTAAAAAACATGGTTTGTCCTCGACAATTGATTTTAATTTATCAAATATTCCTGTCATAACATCCGAACCAAAGTTAATTCCGGTATGTGTAAGTCCTTCAGGTACAACAAAAGGTATATGCT
>JABDCF010000092.1:0-16881 GCA_013288235.1 Bacteroidota bacterium
CTAAACAATGATTATCAATTGTTAGAATATCATGTCAAAGACAATCCTGAATATTTTGAAAATAAACCGATAACCGAAATTGAGCTTTTAGATGATCCCATTAAATTAATTAAATCAATCAATATTGAGGTGTTAAAGGCTATTCGTCCAAAACAACTGAATAAAATATCAATTAACAAAAAAAAAGGCTACCCCTTTCGGGATAGCCTCTATAATAAGTTTAACAAATTAAAATTTTGAGTAATACATCTTTATTAAATTGAAACAAGTTCTTTTCGTGGCGCAGCAATCCATTTCTTTTGGAATGAATTTTCTTTACTCATTTCAAGTATATCATTTAGAAGTCCTATACTTAAAGATGGAACATCGGATAGAGCTTTGGTTATATAATCAGCTTTCTTTTGTTCTTCTTCTTTTTCAAATGACCTCAATATATCTCGAACAGCTTTTGGTAAAGAACGAAGGTCTGGAGTATTATTAGTTTTAAAACTGATATTGTCAATATCAATAGCACCTTCCAGAAAGACATTAGTTAGATGTTTTTTAAATAACCCTATAAAATCCTCTTTTGTAATAACAGACCTATTTAAAAGAGACCGTAACTCATCATAAAAGTGGTTGTTTATTTCATTTTTCTTTTCATTAATAGCTTGACGAACTGATTTTGGGAATTTTCTTAAATCCAGGCGAGTGTTGTTTTTAGTCTTCATTTTTCTTTGCTTAAATAATTAAAAAATAAAGGTAATTGTCGTTATACCGTTGACGGGTTTGAATACGGTTGCCTCGTAGAAGGGAGAGTTTATTGAGAGTTCTTCATTCTCATAAATAACAACTTAAATGCGCTTTTAAAAGTGTTATTACTATTGCTTTGTCGACGATACAAAGATAAACACAGCGATTTAATTCCACAATAGACGAATAATCGCGAATACTCCAATTTCACTTGTAAAGCAAAAATGTTTCACACTAATGTTTTACACCATTAAACTAAAAAACCCATAAATAACTTATTTTTAGTTACTTATGGGTTTAACCATTTGATTTATTGTGGAGAATATCGGAGTCGAACCGATGACCTCTTGCATGCCATACAGAACTTTTCTGTATTCATATAGATTCAAATAATCACAAATCATCTGTTTATCAATTAGTTACATAAATTTATTTTTCAACATTTTTCATATTTTAATGAATTTTCTGTATTTTAGTTTTACCTAAGTTTTACCCAGGTAAAACCAAATATAGAATTATGGAAGTGAAAAGGAAAGTGGTTTTGTGGACTTATAAAGTGTTGCAAAACGGTGAACATGAAATAAGGGTACGGTTAACGTTATATAAAGAGCCGAAATATATTGGCATTGGTTTTAGTTCTTCTGTCGAAAATTGGGACGAAGAAAACGAGTGTCCTCATTATTCGCACCCAAAGTATAAAGCGATTATCCGAAAGATTGAGGAAATAAAGGAGGACATTCAGTTTGAACTCAAATTGATGCAGAAAACCGGTGTTGAAATGATTTCGCTCACCGATTTGATCGCTAAGGTAAAAAAGACGCGTCAACCGTTACTTACTACCAAGTTATTTGCATTTACTGACCAGGTAGTTGCTGACCTTGAGGCGGCTGATAAAATAGGCTATGCCAATATCTTTAAAAACTGCAAGGCTGTATTGATATACGGTTTTGGCCCCAAAGATAAACCATTTGTCAGCTTCACCCAGGCTGATTTTGAAAACCTCGAAAGGTATCTGTTAAATAATGATCTAAAGGACAACTCTATCAGTAATTATCTGAGAACATTTTACAGGATTTGGAATATGGCCATTAAGGCGGGGATGTGCCCCAAAGATCACCACCCTTCAAAATTTATCAAATTCAAAGCATATAAAAAGTATAAAACAAGTAAACGCGCAATCAAGGCTAATCAAATAAAAGCAATTGAGGATCAGGAGATAGACCCTACCTTACGCAAATACAGGTCGCAGCAATATTTCCTTTTTAGTTATTATTCGAGAGGTATCAATTTTGTTGATTTAGCCAAGCTTAAACATAAGAATATCAATAATGGCGAAATCCATTACCGGCGTACCAAAAACGGACGGACTTACGATTTTCCCCTGCATTCCAAAGCAAAGGCTATTATTGAGGTTTTCAAAGCTTACCCGCTGCAAAGTGACGGCGATTATATATTTCCTATACTGAAAGCGGAACATGATACGGCAAAAAAAATTGATGCCCGGTTAGATAGTGCCTTAAAGGATTTGAACGAGGATTTGAAAAAGATACAGGAAGATGTGGGTATCGAAAAAACAGTAACTTCCTACGTAGCCAGGCATTCATTCGCCACAAATTTAAGGCACAAAAAAGTGGATATTGGGTTAATACAAGAAGCGATGGGCCATGAAACGGAGTCCCAAACTATGATCTATTTGGAAGAGTACGATGATTCTACATTAGCCGAAAGCATTGAAGCTGCTTTAGGATAAATTATCAGCCTATAGTCTTAAAATATATTTTTACTTTAATACTATAGGCTTAAATAAATTTGTATTTTTAATATTATAGTCTTAAATTTGATTTAACTTTTAAGGCTATAGTCTGATGAAAAATAAAAAACAACTATTATTAATTGAGCAGGTAGATAAAAAACTAACCGTTTTTAAACCTGCTGAAAATATGGTGATGCCGTCAAAAGGCTGGCTAAACGCAGTAAGGGGTTCTTTAAATATGACTTTGCAGCAATTAGGCAAAAGATTGCAGATCACTGCGCAAAGCGTAAAGGATTTAGAGATGCGGGAAGCGGCAGGTAACATTACGGTCAATCGTTTGCGGGAGGCCGCGCAGGCAATGGATATGAAATTAGTATATGGTTTGATCCCGGCAGATGGCTCTATTGAAAAGATGATAGAAAAAAGAGCCTATACCCTGGCACGGGAAATTGTTCTGAGAACGTCAAATTCCATGAAACTGGAGGACCAGGAAAACTCTATGGAAAGAATTGAAAAAGCCATACAGGAAAAAGCCACCGAAATTAAGGAGGAGTTACCAAAATATATATGGGAATAGACTTTGCTTACGAAGAAGGGCAAACCCCTTTGGATGAAGAAGAAAAAGAGGGTTTGCTTATTTCAACGATAACCACAAGGGGCGAACTGGATGAGTTTGAACAATTAAACATTCAAAAAGCAGTTGAATGGACATTGAGGCGCAGGTTCAACAAAGAAAATATCTTGACCGAGGAGTTTATAAAAGAACTCCATAAAAGGATGCTTGGCGAAGTATGGAAATGGGCGGGGACGTTCAGAAATTCAAATAAGAATATTGGCATCGACCGGTTTCAAATCGGAATGGAACTAAAGAAATTATTGGACGATGCCCAATTCTGGATAGACCATCAAACCTTTGAGCCGGATGAAATTGCCATCCGTTTCAAGCATCGTATTGTATCTATTCATTGTTTTGCCAATGGCAATGGGCGGCATTCCAGGCTAATAGCCGATATTATTATTAGCCAGATTTTTTCAATGCCAGTTTACTCCTGGGGAAGTTCCGCTTTGGTAAAGGCAGATGAAGTGAGGAAAAGTTATTTAACGGCGATAAGAGCGGCAGATCAGGGTAACGTAAAACCCTTAATAACGTTTGCCAGAATTAATTCTTAACCAAAACATATACAAAAGCCACAATGCCCAAGGCTTTCCAAAAATTCTTTACCTGATTGCTTTCAACAATACCATGCTGCACCTCATTAGCATAATGTTCGCAATTATATAAAAAGAGGTCATAATGTGTTCCGACAAGATTTTGTGCGGTCATTACTGCCTGGTTCCGTTGGATATAATTGCCCTGAAATCTCTCTACCCTGTCAATTACGGGATGCTCACTAAAAAACTGTTCAACAGTAACGATCCGCACACCATCTGTTGCATCGTTTTCAGCAATTAATCGCTGCCCATAATCATTGACCCCGAGAAAAATTGCATGGTGTTTGGTTAACCCGGTTCTAAATAGCGGGGCAACTATCCTGTCTGCCGGCCTCAAATTAAGTTGCTGTACAAAATCCATTGTGATCAATTATTTAATTACTAATAAATGTAGCAACTATTCTGTATAACTACTATTTTATAAAATTATTTATTTTCTTTCTCCCAAATTTCCTGTGCGATTTTTAAGATATCTTCATCTAAGGAAAAACCCTTCAGTTGCCCGCTCAGGAAGCCTAATTTATAGTCAATTCCGGGCGACATCAAGCGCCAGTTGGTATGAAAAAGCGTGGTATCAATAGTCCGCTTTAATGCCTTGATACTTTTTTCCGGCTCCCGGTCTGTCGGGTCTTGTGCAGAAAATTCCATTGTCAAATACCGGCTGGTTTTGGGTTTATCAAATTGAAGTTTAATAAAGCCGGATTTTTCAATTTGCGCTGTTAAGGTTTGTTCCAGTTGCGGCAGGTTTAATTTTTTGACTTTATCAAATTCATATTTTTTCTTATTGTCGTCCACTTCGGTAAACTTGCCTAATTCAGCGATCCGTTTTAAATCTTCCATGAAATTGTTGCGCCCCTTGAAGTCCGTGCAATATTTTTTTCTTTCTTCTTCATCGACCGGCAATATTTTTCTTGGCGAAATATCAAGTTCCAAAACCTCCACCTTACCGCAAACTTTACAGGTATCTGTTAACGTCAGTTTCTTTTTTGTTTTTTTCTTTTTGGAAACCAGGTCGCTTCCGCAGTATTTACAGGTGTGTTTAGGCAGGAAATATTCCCTGCCATTAGGATATACAGCTTTTTTTGGTAGGTGTCCATTAGGACATGAAAAAATAAAGATCAGGTCGGAATCCCTTTGCAGGAAATCATGCAGTTCAAACTTCATATCCTCACCACAAGTATCGCAAAGGATATTGGCAGGTATCGCATGGAAACGGATCAGGCGGTCTTTTCTTTCGTCTGATTGTATCGCGGCCCGGATGCTGCTTTCTTTGTTACGGGAATATTCAACACCGGTGTCAAGATATCGCATCCGGTAGCCAATATAATCGGTATTGGTTTCAGGAGATTTGGGGTCGTCTTCATCAATAAAAAACCGTTTTTCGGCTTTCTCCATCAATTTTTCTATTTTTTTCAGTTCCTCAATAGTTGTCCTATCGTATTCATCAATATAGTATTGGTCTGATTTGCGGTATTGTTCCATTATTTGGCGATTCATACCTTAAAATTAATCACCAAAAAAATTAATTCAAACAATCTCCCTTTATCAATAGCCAATACGGGTTAAGTTTTTTGCGCGGTGCCGTAGCCCTTTTCTTTTGCTACTTTTCTTTAAGGCGACTGAAGAAAAGAAAAGTAGCCATTGCGTCTTCTCACGCAATAACGGCAAATAAAAAAGGGGCTTTCGCCCCTCAGTGTTTTATAAACCGTTTCTTTGGTTTATTGTCATTTAATACCTCGCTTCCGTATTTGTCCCTGATTTCATCGAGTGATTTTTTACCACCTTTGGACACTTTATATTCGGCTGTTCGGAAATACCAGGCTAATTTTTTAGGGGCGAAGAAAAACCCTGCATCCTTTAGTATCGCCCTTACGGGATAGGTATCGCCTGTGACCCAAATCCAGTACCCTACCAGTTCAATGGTAATACCGTCTAAATGGATAATCTTTTCAATCGCTTTCCTGTACTCCTCGGACGATAATATTTCGTGTTCGGTTTCTTCTTCGGAAAGATTTGCGCCTTTGATGGCTTTGGCGCTGGCAAAGGCATATTCCTTGTTAATCTCTTGCATGGTAACAGTATCACCGCCCAAATCGGGGTGATACTGTTTGGCCAGTTTTTTATAGGTCGCCTTTACTTCTTCAAGTGTTTGACATTCATTAAACCATTTCATCGGCTTTAATTTTTATGATTTTCGATGAGTATTTAATATCTCGGCTTTCAGCACTTTTACATTTTTGGTGCTTGGGATGCTTAACCGTGTTTTTGTTTCCAGTTCCTTTATGGCATCGTTAATGTGCGTATGGCGGGTTTCTACAATCAGCCTTACAAGGAGCAATATTTTATCCTGCATAGCCGTAAGTATTTAAGAAGTCGTTAAACTCAAACTGGAAACCTGCGGGGTTTTCTTTGGCTAATTGTGCTGCGTAGCCCTTCCAAAACAGTTGGTCGGTCAGCTCTATAAATAAATCGTACATTTTATCTTTATTTTGAGGTGAAACCATAAATGCCGCCGTCCGCAGATTGGCGGACGGGGCATTTGCTGAATTGTTTAAGCGTTTGGGAATACGATGTTGGCTTCAATCTCTGCCAACTTTTCGGCACAGGCATCAAAAATAAATTGCGATACCAAACGGATTAAACCTGGTGTAGTGGTTATAAACTGGCGTTTTTTATCATCTTCGATAATCAGCTTGCAACCCTGATAGGGGTTATCGTTCAACTCGTCGCTTTCCTGTGCCAAAGCCACTTCAAAGGCTTCTAATTGCTTGATGCGGGCAATCAGGTTTAGCCTTTGGATACCCTTGCGGTGCAGGTTATCCACCGCTTTTAAAGTCTGTTCCAAATTCAAGGCGGGTTTGATGTATTTTACCTCTGCCTTTGGTTCTTCTTTTTTTACTTCGTGCTGTTGGGCTTTATTTTGAGTGTCAGCGTGTTGGTTATCCACTGTAGGGGCTGCACTTGCCTTTGCTTCGTTAGTTTGGGCTGCCTCAACTTGCGGAGTTTGGGCAGGCTTTTGATTTTCATTAGCTTCATCTTTTTTGGCTTCTTTCCCTGTAATGTTCGGGCGGTTTTCGGTTTTTACTTCTTTACCTTTTGCGTTGGCACCTTGTACCCCTTTTGCATTTTTTTCTGCGGTTTGCATTTCTTTAAAATTTAAGAGTTAAAAAATTTTGTTAATTCTTCTTCTCTTTCGCCCCTTTCCCCTAAAAAGCTTTTTTCAAAAGAAAAAGGAAAAAAAGAAAGCAATACAAGGTGCCCTTGTAAAGCCAAAAGGAAACGGAATAAGTCCTTTAGGTGGCGCGCCAAAAAATAAACAACCGCGCCATTATGCCGTAGTCTTTTGGCTGTCCTTTCGGCAATCGCAGCTATGAGGGCACAACTTGGCTGGCTTTTTTTCCTTCTTTTGAAAAAAATTAAGGTCTTCCCGTTTTAAGGTCTTTGCAACCTGCTGATCTAAAAGCATCGGGATAAAGCAAGTGCCTGCCTGCCGGATGAGCGGGAAGAATTTGCCAGGCTAAGCAATAGCGTGCGGTCAAATTCCGCTGAGTGGGTCGGGACATACGGCAGGCAGGCTCTTGCTGCGCGGCCTGGAAATGGGGTGAGGGATGAAGCAGAGCGGGAATGACGAACCTGATTTCCAGACATGGCCGAAGTAGTGATTGCAGCGGCATCCTTTTTGAAAAAAAGATACAGCGTAAAGCGCGGGCCCGATGGAGTCGGGTACTTCCCAAAAATTCCTTGAAGTCACTTAAATTATTATTTTTAACAATGGAATTACAGATGCAATTATATTGGGAGGTTTTTGGTGAGGTTTTCTCTACAGACGATATTTTAAAAAATGATTTTAACCCGGTTTATCGATTCGACGACCAACTTGTTGACGGGGCTATTATAGATATCGGCTGCGGGCAAACATCGCCGCTTATAC
Organism: Bacteroidota bacterium; assembly: GCA_013288235.1. Lineage (GTDB taxonomy): Bacteria > Bacteroidota > Bacteroidia > Sphingobacteriales > Sphingobacteriaceae > Mucilaginibacter. Next base: position 7,629 of record JABDCF010000092.1, read on the forward strand.
AATACGCCGACCTTTCTGACAGAAGATTAATCGGGATAGATAATGAGGCGTTTCAACTGGAAAAGTTACGGTCACGTATGACCGAGATAGCCGGGGCGGAATCAGAAAAATGGGAGTTAATCACCAGTGATATACAGCATGAGGCATTACCTGCCGGCAAGTACGCGATGGTCATTCTGTACAACATCCTACATTTTTTTTCATTAAAAGAGTGCAGTGAATTAATGGGGGAAATTTACGGACATCTTATTACCGGGTCTTTGATCAGTATTTGCGTTCATTCCACTAAATATTATAAAAATGACCCGGCTGACCCCCACAATAATGAGTATTTTAAACATTACTTTACCCAAGAAGACCTGGACCTATTATTGCCTTATAAAAATTTCGAAAGGATCTACAGCGCGGATGTTGAACGAGTTTACGGGAAGAAAGATCACGATGTAGCTCAAATGTGGGGCGAAAGGATAATCACCGCAATGAATATAAAGGACGGGCGGGTTAAAGCTGATATCAGAAGACAGGGGAAAGAAAAACTAACAGAGGCTGAAATTATATGCGTTTATAAAAAGCTATAATTCCCTCCTGTATGGCTTTGCAACTTGTTAATAAAAAAATCCCTGATAGGGATAGCAGGGGAAATCCTGCGAAGCAGATTGGAACGTATAGCCCGGGCGGGAGGCATCAGCGCGGATAATATATTGATTATATAAATGAAAAAAGCCCCTTTCGGGGCTGGTATTAGATTAGTGGACTTTTTGTTTGCGGGATTGTTTATTGGAGTTTTCCTGTTGGTTTTTCCGGCTTTGCTGTTGGGTGTTGTCCAGTTTCAGCGATTCGCGTTTGACAGTTTTCAAATTGTTATCGTAAACATTTACCTGTTTATATTGCGGCTCTGCGACCAGGTAGTATTTGTGCGAATGGCCGTCCTTTTCAATGGTAACCTGCTGGGCATTGCCTTTTTTGAGAGAACGCATCAATTCTTCTTTTTGCTGCGGGTCATTTAGTTGTTTGATGGGATATTGGGCTAATGTTTTTTCGAGGTCGTAACCGTATTTTTCGCTGAACTTTTGCAGTTTATGATTGCCGTATTCATCCTTTTCCTTGAAGTCCAGTTTTAGCCAGGCTGTATAGGGTTCATTATCGCGGGTGTATAATTTCTTTTCTACTGAACGTCCTTCCATAAGATTGAATGCTTCTTTGGCAGTTATACCGTGGCCCCTATTGATATACATTGTTTGCATCCGGTCTTTGGTGGGATCGGCTTCGTTTTTCAGTGAAGCATCATAACGGTTAAAGAAATACATATCGCCCTGGTCACCGGCTTTAAAGTGCAGGGTGTAGTCCATTTTTTTGTTGTTATAGGTTTGTTCGGTAGTGAGGTTAAACTCCGGTACTTTGGCCTTAATGAGTTTTTCCATTTCCTCGTTGACCTTATCGCCAAACCCCAGGTTTAGCAGGTTCTTTTTCAGGTATTCTATATTTTCTGTGTTCATGGTTATGGTACTTTAAGATTAACGAATTTGATTGTTGCGCAGTAATACAGCATCGCCATCTTTCAGATGTACGGTGATGCGTTTTACTTTTTTGCTAAAAAGTGATTTGGCAGCGCTTATGCCGCCTGCGGCAGCCTGTGTAGCCAGGGACTGGTCCATGCTTAAAAATTCCATACTTTGCATGGCGTTGTCCGCACCGCCCGCCGCAGCCTCGCCAAACTCAGCTTCGGGTGCGGGTACACCGGGCATACCGTCTGTATAATAAACTGAAAGATCCACCGGGATAATCGACTGCCCCAAACGGATGTTTTTTATTGCGATTAAAAGCCGCTGATTGGTGATGGTGGCCGTACCGTAAACCGATGTTCCCTTTGGAATGAATTGCCCTTTTACAAGGATGCTGTCGTTCAAACGCAATTTAACCGCGCCTGCCTGCCTGATCTTTTGTTTCCCGTCAATTGTAGCCCGAACCGCTTTAAAAGGGTTGTCGGTAGAAAGGGTGGGTTTGTTTTCAGCTTTTACCAATTCAGGATGCTGTATCGCCTCGATCTGTGCCAGCATTTTACTCAACTGCTGCATTTGCGGGTCAGCCGACTGGCTGCTGTTCATTGTTTTCATCATAGTCTCCAGTTTGTTTACTTGTTCCGTTACTGTTTTATCTGCCGCAAGCATAGTGGTAGCAGGCGGTACGGGGGGCTTTTGTGGTTGACTGATCTGTTTATTGATGGCCGCGAGTTTCTGATTGATGCGGGTAACAGTAGGATCGGTATTAGCGGTCGTGAGCGGAGAATTAACAGCAGCTATGTTGGAATTGGCCGCCTCATTTTGCTTAAACCCGAATTTTTGTAAAAGCGTGTTACTGGCGGCGGATTTCGCGCGGTCGGAATCCTGTTTGGCTTGCTGGTAAAAACTCATTTTATCGCCTGCCTTTTCGTGTTTATCGAACTGTGCTCCGGGCAGGCTGGTATTCAAGCCCTGGCTGATCATTGATTGCTTATCGGAACTTCCGGTTTTACCACCGCCCAAAGCATAAAATGCAAGGGCAAGGAACGGTATTAAAATCAGCGGCAATACCAGCAGGAATTTCCGTTGTCTTTGGTGTTGAATTGAATGTTGCGTTGTCATATTATTTAATTAAAAAATGAATGGATAATGAAATAAAAACTCAGGCCGCCAAACAGCAAAACAAACAGGGTTAAGGCAACGATCTTTGATGCCCTGTTCCAGTGCTGTGTTTTGCGGTTGAGGTAAACGGCAAACCGGGTTTGGTTGCGGATAATTTTACCGGCTATTTTTAGGGCTAATGCGTCCGTTTTCATGGCTTTGTACTTTGGGTATTCAAATCTTTGTTTTCCAATGTTTCCCATTTTTCGATCAGGAAACCGTGCGGGTTATTATCCGAACGGGCCACGTTTCGTAAGCTGCCTTGCGTGACCAGGCTCCGGGTAACTGTCGAACTGGTGCGGATCAATTTTTCCGTAGCGTAGCATTTAAACCCAAAGGGATACTGGTTCATATCCAGTTGTATGCTGTCCACCGTGATTTGCTGGCTGATATTGCCTGCGATCAGGTTGGCGTAAAATCCCGATTCCCTAAGATTATCATATTGCGTTTTGGCGCTCCCATCGGCTAAGTACAAAGCTTTGGTAATGGTAGCCTGTACCTGCTTGTCATCGGGGTCAAGATTAAAAAAGTCCTCGTGGAATATTCTGATATGGTCGCGGGCCTCCACGGGAATATTACTTTTCCGGTCGGCGGCAAAGGCTTCCAATGCTTTCCCGTTAGCCAGTATGTAGATATGGTTTTTAAAGTCTGTTGAAGACTGGTAGCTTTTATAAATGGCGAAACAGGAAATGCCCGCGCAGGCCACGATGAGCAAATAACTGAATAGCTTGATGTGTTTAAAAGCAGTGTCGATATTTTTGAGTTGGGTGAACATAATTTTAGTTTTTGATTTTGTCTTTGAAATAGCCCTCTGATTCACTATTCATAGCCATACTTTGGGTTACGTTCTCGCGCTGGTTGCCGAAAGCATCGGCGGTCATACCGCCGCCTGCGGAAACGACTGTCCGGCTGGTTGAACTGATCAGGCTATTGATCTTTTGGACAAGGGCATTACCACCGCCCGCATGGACAATGTAATTAGCCGTGCTTGGCACTGTAAAATAACCGACAATGCCAATGAGCAAAAAAATGAGATACGCGGTGTCTGTTGAATTAAAGAAGGTATCCCCCGTACTTTGTATTTGAGAAATATCCAACGTCAGCATATTTTGCTGCACTTTGCCAATGATGCTGCCAAAGATATTGGCGACCGGCAGCCACAGGAATACATTGATATACCGCGCCATCCATACCGTTAAGGTATGCTGGAAACCGTCAAAAACAGCAATACCGAATACCAAGGGGCCCAGGATTGCCAGTACGATTAACTGGAAAGTCCGGATCGTATTGATACAAAGGGCTGCGGCCTCATAAAGTACCTGCAATACTTCTGACATCCACTCTTTTATACTGTTCTTAAAATTATACTCGGCTTTGGCCATCGCGAATTTCATATCATTGCCCACGCTGCCCAACATCCCTTCGTTGCTGTCGTTGGGATCATCCGGGTGCGTGTATTTATACCACCTATCGCGGTCGCCGCTACCGTCTGCACCGACATACATTTGCCAGGTCTGTGTTTGCTGTTCCGCTTGTTGTTTTTGCTGTAATAAGGTGGCAATAGCATTGTTAGAATCCGTAACCATGCTGTTGGTCGTACTGACCACCGGCTGCAATACGCCATTCATTACCGCGATAACGGTCGGAAACAGCATAATGGCGATACCCAAAGCGAACGGTCGTAACAAAGGGTAAAAGTCGATAGGCTCGGCGGCTGCAATGCTCCGCCATACGCGGGATGCGATATACCACAAAGCCGCAAATCCCGCTATACCCTGCGCCGCGCCGATCAATGAACTGCAAAGCGGCAGCATTTGGCTATACACCTGTTCTAAGGTGGCTTGTAAGCCTGTTAGGTTATCCATAATCAATAGAGTTTTTGTAGGGTGGATAAATTGTTTAATTCTCTTTGGCGCTGCATATCCAGAACGGCGGCTTGCTGGTCAAAATGTCGCAGAAAGGTCAGCTTATCGTCCGTATCCGTATAGATATGATCTATTGCCCGCATACGCTCATCATCGCTCATGCGCAGCTTGCCTGCCATTAATATATCCGCCAACTGACTTAGATTTTGCAGGCTTTGCTGTAATAGCGTGGTATAAACATTAGCCATATAAGCCAGTTCATCACTATTGAAATGGCCTTGCTTAAACTGGTTATAATAGCGGGTGTATTCGGTAACGATATAACCCTGTTCCAGTATAATATCCGCTATCCGGCCATACTTGGCTACTGCCGGGCTAACCATCAGCAAGCCATTCAAAAAAGTGGAGTGCAGGTTAAAATTGCCATCGGCAATTTGTTTGACCTCGTTATAACCCCCGTCTATGATCGTATAGCCGGTCTTCATATCGGTGAGGATACCTTTTAACTGCGTTAATTTTTCAATGTCCAGTATCAATTGTGTGAGATCAGCGGTCTGCGCTTTGGTTTGCGCGGCAGTAGTGGTTAGCAATAACACCACTGCTGCTATGATTAATTTAATTCGTGCCATAAATTGATTTTAATGTTTGTATTTCGTTCGTGTCTTGCTGCCGCTGGGCGGCCAGTAATTTTACAGCATTGCAAAAGCTGCGGGTGAATTGGTATTTGTCCAGTATATCGGCATGAATTTTTGCCAGGCCTTTCAACCGCTGATCATCGGTCATTTGCAGGGCGCCGCTGGCCAATAGGTTTTGCAGGTCGGTTAAATCGGCATTGCATTCGGTCAGCATATTGTTTTTTACCACGACTACATAGCTCTGTTCATCGCTGGTCAGGCCGGTAAAAGTTTGACTAAAACTATTGTTGATGTCGGTTTGCCAGCTTAAAATATCCTGTACCTGCGTACTGCTTTTGACCATGCTGCCCGGTTGTTTAAGCGAGGCATAATAGGTGCTGTGTGCATTCAATTCTGCCACATTTATAGCTTGGATGCCGGATAAGCCATTCTTAATGACATTATAACCTTGCTTCAGTTCGGATTCAAAAGCATTATAAGCCGCGATTTGCTGCATATAATATTGCTTTTGTTTGTTGGCCTGGCCAAACAAATCGCTGAAGCTGAAAGACTGTGCTTTAGCACTTATTGCAATCACCATACTAATTAATACCATACAGGTTCTTCGTAGCCTGTATATCGTTCTCGTCTTTTGCCCTTTGCAGGCTGAGCATAATATTTTCATTATTGAATTGCTTTAAATCATAATAATTCTGGTCAATGTGTTTGGAAGTGTTACCAATCAATTCCATCCGTTTGCCATCACTCATTTGAGTTTTAAAAGAGTTTATTAAGGCCAGCAATTGGTCGAGGTTATTTACGCTTTGCTGCAAAATGCCGGTATAAACGGAAGATATATGCGATAACTCCGCCGCGCTGAAATGCTTATCCTGTTGGGTCAATGACCAGGCGCTTTGGTATTCCTTAACCAGCATTTCTTGCCTCAACGTAATATTTTTGACTTGTTCGTAATCGGTAATTATTTCCTTTACGGTGAACAGGTCATTATAATATTGGGTAAACAGGTCGGTTTGCTGTTTGGATACCCCCGCGATCTGCGACAGTTTTAACTGGTTCAATTGGGTTTCCACTACTTTCTGCGCGTTTTGCAGCCATATCGTTTGGTTCTGCGCTTTCTGCACTTCCAGGTCAATGGCGCGGATGATCTTGCCGACGGTGTTGTTTAACACGGTGCTGATGACAAACTGCGCGCTAACCTTTTGTTCCGGCAGGGCGGTCAATACAATAACCATACTGACAGGTAAAACGATCCTATAAATCCGCATGGCCTGCCCTCCCTATTTTATGGTACACGCTGTTTTCAATTAACAAGTCGTTTTCACCGGGACGGAATTGAACCAGTATGCCATTTTGCGTGATTTGCAGCGTTTGTTTTTGGTTATCCCAAATGCCGGTAAAAGATTTAGTTTTATGTTCCGCCGGTTGGGGTTTACCGTCTTTTATCCGGCAAAAACCTGTCCTGCGAATCAGCGTGTAATTGCCCTGGTTTAAAGTAATCACCAGTGTATCATCGGCAATGCTATATGCGCTTTGTGCATGGTTTACGTAGATGCCCGGAATAAAATTCGTTGTTTTGTGATTGGTGCAGGCTGTCCATAAACTGATGGGGAGCAGCATGATTTTGATTAATGTTTTCATGATTTATCAGTATTTAAGTGGTTAACTAATGCGGTGATACCCTTTTCCATACTGCCGTATTTGGCAGCATATTCCTGCACCTTTACCCGTTCTTTACCCTCTGTGGTAAAGGCGTAGTATTCCTGGGGGCAGAGTTCGTTTTTATAAACTTTAATAACCTGGCCGCCAATGTCGATACATATCTCGCGGTTGTCCTTGTTGACGGATAGCAGGATGGTTTTGCCTTTGTCGGATAGCCCTAAAGTGTCCTGCAACTTGTCGAACTTGTGCAGGAACTTTTTCATATCCATCAATATTTTGATGTCGGCATTATTGATGATTGCATCCTTGATAATAGGGGAGCTTACCAGGTCGTCCAACTCCTGCGTAATCACGATAGGCACCCCGTTAAATTTCCGGATCGTCTTAAAAGCGTATTTCAGGAACTCGGCCATGCCGGATTTGGCAATGGCTTTCCAGGCTTCGTCAATGGTGAGTACCTTGCGGATGCCTTTGAGTTTGCGCATCTTAGACAGGAACAATTCCATTACAATCAACGTCACCACCGGAAATAAAATGGGATGGTCCTTGATCTGGTCCAATTCTATTACCACAAAACGCTGGTTCAGTAAGTCCAGGTTTTCGGTCGCGTTCAGCAGGTAATCAAATTCCCCGCCTTTATAATACGGCCGCAATACATACAGGAAATTATCCATGTCAAAATCGCGGTCTTTAACCTTATGCGATTTCAGCACATCGGTATAATGTACTTCGAGGTATTCGTAAAAGGTGTTGAAACAAGGAAAAATAGCCACATTGTTTTTTAGGTGGTCATAATAACCCTGTAAGGCATTGGATAGTGCCACATATTCACTACGGTTAAAGTTCTCATTTTCCTGTTTCCACAAGGCCACTAATAATGCTTTCAGGCTTTCCTTTTTCTCAGTATCCAGTACGACACCCTCCGGCAAATAAAAGGGGTTAAATTTGATCGGGTTATGTTCCTCGTAAGTGAAATAATAACCGTTCACCAATTCGCAAAGTCCTTTATAGCTGCCGCCAATATCCACCGTAACACAATGCGCCCCCTGGTCATACAGGGTGCGCAAAATGTGGTTGACCGTCATGCTTTTGCCGCCGCCCGATGTGCCGCAAACCAGCATCCCCATATTCGAGGTAATACCTGATTTGCGCGGCGCGTCAAACAGGTCAACGAAAACAGGTTTGCCGGAAAGTCGATCACAAAAACGGATGCCCATATCCGGTGGGTCGCTCCGGTAATTGCTCTCCAGGTTCAAAAAGCAAGTACCTTGTTCCAAAAAAGTGTCAAAGGTGTCGTTCATTGGAAAATCGGCGGCGTTGCCGGGGATACCTGCCCACCAGATTTGGGCGGCACCATCCGTTTCCTGTTTGCTGCTGGCCCCAATCTGTGCCATTGCAGAACCTACCTGGTTTTTTATATCCTGCAACTGTTCTGCACGGTCTGTCCAGGCTAATACATTAAAATGCGCTTTGATGGGCAAGCGCTGCTGACTGATCGCCTCGTTTAAAAAATCGTTGGTCGCGTCCCGTGCGATGGCATTTTCCCGGCTGTAAGCCGAAAGCGATTGCAGGCGCAGTTTTTTTGCCTCCAGTAATTTCATGGTTTTGGCTGCATCGTCAATAAACAGATACTGGTTATAGACGTGGTTACAGTCCAGTAAGAGGTTTAACTGTGCGGCAAAGCCGATGGGGAAATGGGTCTGGTCGGTACTGTATTTATCATAGTTGATCCGGCTGCCGCAGAGTGCAGGCAGGTTTTCCGCATCCCCTAACGTAAAAAGCTGGGCATACTGGTCGCCAACCTGTATCCTGTCTTTGAGATGCACATCCTTGAGCATCGGCCTTTCGTCGGCACCTAACAGAAAAGCGTATTGCTCCAGGATACCGGCCTTATCCTTCGTCCCTGCCAATTCATCATTTTTCAGCCTGCGCAGTTTAACAAAACTGCTGTCCGAAAGGATACGCTCGAATTGCCCGACCTTTTCCATAAACTCGGGGAATAACCTCGCATCTATGGTTTGTTTTGGCACAATGCTTTTGCGCATCAATCCCGAATAGGCACTCGTGGCTAATTTTCGATCAATAGCCTTTTTGGTAAGCAGGATAATACAGCGGTGGTCTAAAAACGCGCGGTCTTTAAAATATTGACCGGCTGATGCAGATAAAAAACTTTGCCCGCTTGCCGGGCCTGCCGCATATTTGTTCCGGGTAAAAATATCCTGTTTATGAACGATACTATGTTTGGGCAGTACCCTAACCGACCTTACCCATGACTGGTGATAGGTTTCGTAATCGGCATCCGACAAGGTAAATATATCGGGTAAAATAGCTTCAAAAGCGATAGTAATATCGCCCTGTGCGGAGATCATCGCATTATGCTCGACTTTGTAAATCGGAAATATTTTTTCAATACTGATCATATACCCCCCTTTTT
>JABDCF010000092.1:16891-16993 GCA_013288235.1 Bacteroidota bacterium
TTTTTTAAGTGAATAAACAATTTTCTTGACCGGAATTTGAGATAGTCGGGTAGTTGCCTTTTGGCCCGCTTCTTCATTAAGCCGTACTGCCCGTATTTATGG
>JABDCF010000093.1 GCA_013288235.1 Bacteroidota bacterium
TTCATTAATATCCTGCCTTATCAAATCTTTAATGTTCAATACGCCGTCGTCGTACAAGCAGGTTTTTAACTCGCCTACGGGGGTTATCCTGATACGATTGCAGGTGCCGCAAAACGTACGCGAATAGGCGGCAATAATACCTATGCTACCCTTATGCCCCGGTATTTGGTAATTGTATGATGTAGAATATTCCGCATCGGTAATCTTTTTTACGGCGGGATATTTATCCTTTATTTCTTCCAAAATACGCACATAATCCCATTGCAGGCCTCCATAAACATGTCCGTCGCCGTTAAAAGGCATTTCCTCGATAAAACGTACGCTTACCGGTAATTCCTTTGTCAGTTCAACCAGCGGGATAATATCCTGTGTATTTTTGCCGTCCATTACCACGGCGTTTATCTTTACTTCAATACCGTGTTTTAACAACGCATCCAGCGTTTCCATCACGCTGGCAAACTCATCCCGCCTGGTTATAGTAAAAAACCTACCGGCGTCCAAAGTATCCAAACTAAGGTTCACCGATCTTACCCCTATCTTTTCTAATTCGGGTACATAAGGAGCCGTCAATACGCCGTTAGTAGTTATAGTAAGTTCGTTTAAGCCTTTCAGTTTAGATAATTCCGTTAAAAACTGCATAATATCTTTCCGTACAAAAGGCTCGCCTCCGGTTATCCGTATCTTATTGATGCCCATTTTTAGCAGTAGCGAGCATATTTGCAGCATTTCCTCGTAGGTCATCAATTCCTGCCGTGAAAGCCAGTTAAGCCCATCTTCAGGCATACAATAAAAACACCGCAGGTTACACCTGTCAGTCACCGCAAGTCGCAGGTAGTTGATTTTTCGTCCGTGATTATCTAAAAGCAAATTGACAGCTATTTAATAAATTTCAAATCAAACGGTATCTCGACCGATTAGTTTTGTATTTTCCAAATGTAAAATTAGCTAATACAAATTAGTACAGTGTTGTTTAAATGTACTTTTTATATTATTTTGAACTTTGTATTAGTTAAATTACAAGATAAATAACCCTAATTAAATGACCGGTATCGTCATTCTTGCAGCAGGTTCGTCAAGCAGGCTGGGCCAGCCAAAACAAAATCTTATGTATGAGGGTGAAACTTTATTACAAAGGGCTGTCAATGCCGCCATGGCATCTCTATGTGATGTTGTTATTGTCGTTTTGGGTGCGAATGAAGAAGCAATTACCCCAACTATCGAAAACAAAAAGGTGACTATCATCAAAAACCCCGATTGGCAGGAAGGCATGGCCTCGTCAATAAGGGCTGGCATTAACAGGTTGAAGCAAAACGAACAAAACTTTGATTCAGTGATTTTAATGCTTTGCGATCAGCCTTTTGTTGATGCTGGATTGCTTGATCAACTGATACAAAATAAACAGGCAAAAGGTATTGTCGCCTGTGCTTATAATGAAACCATTGGGCCGCCGGTTTTATTTGACAGGAAATATTTTGATGAGATGTTGCTATTAAAAGGGCAAGAGGGAGCTAAGAAGCTAATATTGAAATACCCGGATGATGTTGAAACAGTCCCATTCCCTTTGGGCGCCGTTGATATTGATACGATGGAGGATTATGAACGGTTGGAATGATTTTATTTAGGAAGCTTTTTTAAAAGTTCCTTTGCGGGGACCGACTTAAAACCACCCTTATCATCACCAACAACAAGGCTTTGATTGTTAGCGGCGGAAGTTTCAACTAAGTTACGAAGGGCTTTATTTACGCCCTCCATGATCTTATTAGACAACTCATCAAAATCTGTTTTAGTCTGAATTATCATTGCTTTGTGTTAAAATAATATTCCAAATATCGGTATTTATTGTTATTTGTCCCAAATTTTCTGAACTTTTAGCGACAACTTTTGAAACCATTCCTGTATTATCCGCAACTATCCAGTTATCACAGATAGGTATATACAAATTTAATAAATTGTTAATTCCTCTGTAATACCGGCGATCAATTACATCGATAGGTATATTATGCCCACCTCTGCTTACGCGTTTTGCAACACGGTCGTGTGCCATTTCTGGTGAACTCAACCAAAAATAAAGCAAAGTTACTTCGTAGCCAGCCTGCTGTGCTTTCTTCACAAATGAAACATAGCTTTTAGTCGACAAGGTTGTTTCAAGCGCGAAATCAGCACCTTCTTCTAATAACTCATTGATTCGTTTCAACATTATCCTGCCAGCTTCAATAGCTACGCTTTCAGGGTTAAAAGGAGAAATCCCAGCAGCTATATTATCGGCATTAACAAACTCCTTACAGTTTAATATTTCAGGCAACACTGTATAACTGGCAGTGGTTTTGCCAGCGCCATTACAGCCTGCTATGATATATAAGTTGGGCATTTTTTTAAGCCTTACTTCTCCACAGAAAACTTATAAATAGTAACCGTTTTATAAACCTCGCCCAGCTTTAGCACGGTTGACGGAAAATCAGGCCTGTTTGGCGAATCGGGGTAGTGCTGGGTTTCCATGGCAAAACCGGTACGGTAATCGTCTGTTTTGCCGCCAAGCATGGTGTTGGCGCCGGTCATAAAATTACCGCTGTAAAATTGCAGGCCGGGCTCTGTGGTAAATATTTCCATCTTTATACCACTTTTATCACCAATAACGGTCGCAATGGGGGTAGTGATATCGTGTTTGTCGAGTACAAAATTATGATCGTAGCCTTTACCGTTTTTCAGCTGTTCGTTATTATCGTTTATCCTGCTGCCAATGGTGGCCGGTTTTGTAAAATCAAACGGTGTGCCTGCGACCGGCGCGATAGGCCCCTGTGGTATCGACGTAGTGTCAATTGGCGTATAATCGGCCGCTTTAACTTCAACGGTGTGGTTAAGTATCGTACCACTGCCAATGCCATTAAGGTTAAAGTAAGAGTGATTGGTTAAGTTAACAATGGTAGTTTTATCGGTAGTTGCTTCATAGCTAATTTTTACGGCATTGTCATCAGTAAGTTCATAAGTAACGCTGCAATTCAAATTACCGGGGTAACCTTCTTCCATATCTTTCGATAAATAAGTAAGCGTTACCGTATTATCGTTTATTTGTTTTGCATCCCAAACTACGTCATTAAACCCTTGTTTGCCGCCATGCAGCGTATTTGGTTTATTGTTGATAAACAGATTATAACGGCGACCTTCCAATACAAAATGGCCTTTGGCAATACGGTTACCATACCTGCCGATAGTTGCGCCATAAAATGCCATCAGCGATTTTCTATAGTCGTCGGTATTGGGAAATCCTATAACGACATCGGTAAGCTTGCCTGTTTTATCAGGAACTGCAAGGCTTACTAAATGCGCACCGTAGTTAGTTATTGCTGCCTGGGCGCCATTTTTATTTTTTAATATATACAGATGGTTTTGTTTACCGTCAATAGTTTTTTCGAATCCGGATGGAGAAGGAGTAGTTGCAGTGGATGTACTGTCCGTCATAGTTGATGCAGTGGAGGTTTTTTTTGCTGACTGATTACAAGCTGCCAAATATAGGATACAAACCGGTAAAAGCGGGACAAAAAAGCGTTTTAATGTTGAATTCATGTGATGATTAAATTATCTTTCTATGATTATTTCCCGTTCAATTGTTTTATAAGGTCAACTTCTTCCTGTTTATAAGGCCGTCCGTCTTTCCTGAAAATATCGTGAAACCATACTTTAGGTTCGGCGCCGTCAGGCATAGGGGTATCCCAGGCATAAATTGTATTTGTTTTTCCGCTTACGAAGCCCCAGTTTATTGCACCTACCTCTTCGTTCTTTAACATCGGCATCGTGTTTTGAAAGGTGCTGTTACGCGGGCGGGCCATGTATTCAGTACATATTAGGGGGCGGTTATATAATTTTAATAATTTTATTGCCTGTATGTGCAATTCCGGCGTATCGTAATCATGATAGGTTATTACATCTGAGTTCTCAAGCTGAATTTCGTTTAAATCCTTCAAACCCCAATCCCACAACCCAACGCTAACGGGTTGGTCGGGATCAACAGCATGCGCCCAGGTGAATACTTTAATTAATAATACTGCCGACTTAAAATTTTTATTACTGTTTCCGGGCTCGTTATAAAGATCCCACAATAAAACGCGGTCATCATGTTTGAAAGTGGTCAAAATATCATCCACATAAGCCTTTAGCTCCAAAAAGTCTACCGGGGTAGTTAAAGGCCTGCCGGGGTCCTGCATCCAGCCTGAATTATGGATACCAGGTTTTGGGTTAGGCTGCTTACCTGGTTTAGGGTTAGCGTTCCAGCAGTCATCAAAAAATACAAAAATTGTTTGGATGTGATGTTTATTGGCAATTGTAAGGTACTTGTTCACACGATCTTTAAACCCTTTCGGGTCTTCCTTCCAGGCAACGCTATGCAAAAAAACACGCGTAGTATTAAAGCCAATATTTTCGGCATAACCCAGCTCACGGTCGATGGTTTCGGGATCAAAAGTGTCGGCCTGCCACATTTCAAGCTGGTTTATAGCTGTGCTCGGTATAAAGTTTGCGCCATTTATCCATTTATGTTTTGCATACCAGGCATTTGCTTTTTCGATTGACCATACATTTGGGCTGTTGTTTTTTGATTGCTGCGCCGGTACTGAAATGGCAAAAAATACAGTGATAAAAATAACCGAAACGATCTTTTTAAATCTCATGCAATATTTGAATTATAATTGGCCCAAATGGTTATTTCAAAAATGATAAAAATATATGTAACCCTTACATTTAAATGAAATTCATTTTAAAACCCAAATTCACCAAGCTCAACCACGGCATTATCGCAAATATAGGTTGGTGCTATCCCGGTAGCCCTTATCCGGGTATCGGCATCATGTGGCAGTGTATTGCCCGATAATACCAGCACAGTATCCAAGCCAAATTTATTGCCCCCAAGTATATCGGTTTGCAGGGTATCCCCCACCATAACAATATCTTTTTTACTTACAGGCCCCCTTTCGCGTATCAGGTCATAAGCAAACATAAACATCTGTGAATCCGGCTTGCCAAAACGGATAAATTGTTTACCCACAACGCTTTCTATCATTGAAGCGATACCGCCAATAGCTATGGATACATCGTGTACAGAGAGCGGGTAAGCGCGGTCGGTATTAGCTACAATAACCGGGATAGTCCTTTTACGCAATATATTTACTGCTATATTAAGGTCTTTTTGCCAGTTAAAACCTTCGTCATCCAAAAATATCAATGCGTTTACCTTATCGATATTATTGCTGTTTACCTCGCTCACAGGCAGGGTATGCAACCCCGAAGACTCAATATAATGCGCGGAATCAGGAGTGCCAAGATAAGCTACAATACCATCGAGTACTTTAAGGTCTAAATATTCTTTGGTAAGCATACCCGACGAAATGATATGGTCGGCAGTAATTGCTTTTAAACCCATTCTATGGAAGCCATCCGCTAATTGCGCCGGGCTTCGCGAAGCATCATTGGTAACAATATAAAACTCTTTTTTCTCAGCCTCCAGGTACGCAAATGTTTTTTCAACACCGGGCACCAGCCCCTGGTAAGTTTTTATCACGCCAAATGCATCGAAGAAGATAATCTTGTACTTATCAATTATTGATTTAAAGTTTTCGATACGTTTCATGGAGTTGGTTGATTGGGTTGGATTATTTGATTGGGACGGTTAATTTAAAATCATTCTCAAAAAATTGACACGTTTTTTAATGGATCATCGAAATTCATAACTTTATCAACCACTCACTTAATCAACCCAATCAACCACTCACTTACTTCACCCCCAACGCGTCAATGATCTTCTCCGCATCAAAATCCCTGTCCACCGATGGCAGGTATATCTCAAATGCCTCGGCTTGTAGTTTTTTTGCGTATTGCTCATTAAAAAAGTGCTTACCGTCTTTTATCACGTAATTTAATATAAAAAACCGGTATGCTTCTTTTAAAAACCTGATCTCGTCAGCAGTTATAGGGTTTACCTTATGATATTCCTTTAAAAATAGGATAAACCTATCTTCCATCATGGTGTTAATGTAGTAGCTGAATACCGTCCGGTCGCCGGCGTTGGACACTACACGGCTGAAGAAGTAAAAATCAAGTATACGGTAACTCATCCTGAACCAATCATAATCCCAGCGGGAATAAAGCTCAAGATTTGAGGTGACCGAAAAATTACCAATGTTCCAGTCGATAAAAACAGGTATGATCTCGAAAGATTTCATGTTGTAGTTCGACCTGTTTTTCAGGAAGAGATCACAATGGTATTTCAAAAAATCGGCCTGCATTGCCGAACCGAAGTTTTTTTCATTGGTTTCCAATTGTTGCTGCAAGGCAAAAATATCGGTACGAAGTGTTTTTGATGATTTCGGTAATACATTCTTGACCCTGCTACACGCTTTATGGAACTTGCCCACCTGCTGACCCAATTTGATAATGTGGTGTTCCTCAAGGCGTCGCGGCAAGCTTTCGTCAATACGGCTTGGGTTATAAAAAACAACCCAGGCATCCGTTTTACCGTGCCTGTGCCGGTAAATGTAAACCCGGTTATTTTTTAATAATGATTTTGCAAGCAGATTTTCAAAAGGATACAGCAGGTTATTGCATAAACTGTGGATGATCCGGTGATCTTCTTTAAAATATTCGTATTTGCCAAAATAGCTGAGTTTGGCAATAATCATATCGTCATCATGAAATGTTATCCTGAAGACATGGTTTGTTGAAACCATGGCGCTGATATCCTCAATTTCACGGATTGATTTTGACGCATCATATCCTTCCCATGCCTTTTTTAATATAAAAGTATAATCCAGCTGTGTTTGAACCTTTGATGCCCTAACCGGAAACTGGGGATATATTGGATTTTCGGGCAGTGTATTTACTTCTTTATTCACCGGGATTAAGGGATTTATACGATTTTTGGGATGCTTGTTTATTTTACCGGGATCAACCGGGTATACGATTTATTGGATCTTTGTTAATTTATTTTCTTTATACTTTTTATTGAGCAATCGTTTATATGATAACGATTTGCTTCCAAAATTTATAAGCAGGCCAATCTCTGCGTTGTATGCTTCAAGGTAATTTAAACCTTGCGCTAAATGAACATCATCCAATTCAATTATCGCCTTTAGTTCAACCATTATTAAATTTTCTACAAAAAAATCCACCCTCCGTTTCCCTATCTCAAGTTCACGATAAAAAATCTTCATCTCCTTTTCTTTCTCAAACAAAATGCCTGCCAAGCCCATTTCAATTTCCAATGCCCGCTGATATATTATTTCCTGGAACCCATTACCAAGTATTGTATGCACACGCATAGCGCAGCCAATAATTTTGTGCGTGATGTCTTCGTGCTTTAATTGCTCATTCATAATTAACCGGGGATATATGGGATGCTATAGATTTACAAGATGTCAATATACTAACTTCTAATATCTAAAAAATCCAAACAATCATTTAATTCATTAAGCAACTCATCCGTATAATCCCTAAATCTGCTTAATCCAAGCATAGCCATCAAAAAAGAAATCCAAAAAATCCCTAAATCCGCTTAATCCCGGTCTCAGATTATTTCAAAATAACGTTTCAACTCCCAATCTGTTACACTTTTGGCATATTGCCTGCACTCCCATAAACGTGTTTGCGTAAAATGGTCAACAAAAGCTTCACCGAATAGTTCAGTTGCTATTGATGAACTTTTCATCATCGTTGTAGCATCATATAAATTTGATGAAAGGCTCCCGTTTGCTTTATCCTGGTAGCCGTTACCGATAGTTGGTTTAATTGTTAAGGGCAGTTTATTTTTTATACCATATAAACCTGATGCAAGTGCTGCCGCCATAGCAAGATAGGGGTTGGTATCGGAACCAGGGATACGCGTTTCAAGCCGGGTATAGCCTTCCGAAGGATGCAACACACGTAACGCCGTTGTGCGGTTATCGTCGCCCCAGGTAATGGTTGTTGGCGCCCAGGCACCTTCAACCAGCCGTTTATAGCTATTTATAGTCGGCGCGTACATGGGCAAAATATGCGGCAGGCAATGAAGCTGCCCTGCAAGATAATGCTTGTGCAGGTCGCTCATCTGGTGCTTATCTTCCGCATTATAAAACAGATTTGTGTCCCGTTCTTTATTCCAAAGGCTTTGATGAACATGGCCACTGCAACCGGGCAGGTTTTCATTCCATTTGGCCATAAACGACGCCATGATGCCATGTTTATAAGCAATTTCTTTTACAGCCGTTTTAAATAGTACCGCCTTATCGGCGGCTTGCAACACATGATCGTGCAGTATGGCTGCTTCATAAACGCCGGGGCCGGTTTCGGTATGCAGGCCCTCCAATGGTATATTAAACTGATATAAAAGGTTAAACAGGTCTTTATAAAAATCATCATACTCCGAAGTTCGTAAAATTGAATAACCAAACATCCCGGGAGTCAAACTTTCCAGCTTTGTAAAGCTTTTTTCTTTTAAACTTTGGGGTGTTTCCCTAAAATTGAACCACTCAAATTCCTGGGCAAATTCGGGGTGATAGCCCATTGCTTCACATTGTTTTGCTATGCGTTTAAGCAAACTCCGGCTGCATGCCGGGAGGTCGTTGCCGTCAGCTTTGCTAAAATCGCCCAAAAAGAATGGGATATTTTCCTGCCATGGCACTGTCCTGAAAGAAGAAAGATCAATGCGGCAGGGTTTGTCGGGGTAGCCGGTGTGCCAGCCGGTAAGCTGCACATTATCATAGCAGGCATCGCTGCTGTCCCAACCAAAAACCACATCACAAAAGCCATAACCATTTTGCAGGCCATCAATAAATTTTTTATGATGGATAACCTTGCCCCGCAAAATACCGTCGATATCAGCAAAAGCGAATTTTATTTTTTTTATATTGTTTTCTTTAAGGTAGGTTATGATCTGATCTTCATTCATAATATGTAAGAATAATTACCGGCGGCAAGTTAAGCAAGATAAATGTAATGTGTAAAACAATAATACGTTTGCCCACGTATAGACATAATAGATTAAAACATTGTTTCGTTTCCTTAAACGATATTGTTATAGCATTTGTTGAGTTGATCAAATAATAATACAATGGTTGAAACTGATACCTTTTTATTTGTTTATGGCACATTGCTGGATGAGCGCAACCCATTTGGCGTTCTTTTAAAAAGCACCTGTAGCTTTCACAAAAAGGGCAGGTTTAACGGTAAATTATTCGACCTCGGCGAATATCCCGGGGCGATATACTTGCCTAATATCAAGCAATTTGTTTATGGCAACATCTTTACAATGAATAAACCCGCCGAAACATTAAAAATGCTGGACGATTACGAAGGCTTTGGCGAAGTACAGCCACAGCCAAATGAATTTATACGGCAAATAATTGAAGTTGAGGCCGAAACTAAAATTGTAAACTGCTGGGTATATTTATATAATCAACCGGCTGACGGCCATTGGCAGATAACCTCAGGTGATTATATGGAGTATATTGGAATATAAGCCGGCCCAGTTTTTCGGGGATGTCATTACATTCAATGGGAAATATTTTTCGCTTAACTCAAACACTTTGGTCTTGCACAGCACATAATACAGCACACCCTGTTTTTATACCTGCAATTGATCAGGAACATTGCTCATAAGGGAACTCTTATTGTATTTTTTTATTTGGGTAAATAAATGCTGCGGTTGAAAAGGTTTGATAACACAATCGTCAAAACCGATTGCCATCAAGTTGGACAACGTTTCATGGTCTATCAACGAAGCAGTTAACGCTATCACCGGGATTTGCGGGTATAGTTGCTTTATTTTTGCTATGGCAGTATAACCATCCATTACCGGCATTTCAAGATCAAGTAAAATTATGTCATAAGCGCAATCCTGTTCAAGCAGTTCCAATGCTTCCTTCCCGTTATAGGTGCAACTGCAAATAGCATGTTCAACGGTAAGCATTTTCTTAACGATCATCATATTTATTTGGTTGTCCTCAACAATCAGTATTTTTAAACCGAACAGGCTTTCGGCCCCAGGTATAATTTTTTCCGCTTTTTCCAATCTGGCGGCCGGTCGTACTAAGCTCAAGTCAAAACTAAATGTGCTCCCTTTGTTGCTCTCGCTTGTCAGTTCAAGTGAGCTTCCCATCAATTGCAATAATCTTAAACATATAGTAAGGCCTAAACCAGTGCCATTGTATTTACGGCTGCTTTCGTTAAAAACTTGTCCAAAGGTTTCAAATATTTTATCCTGATCATCCTTCACAATGCCTATTCCGCTATCCTCCACAAAGAAATTGACGTTTATTGATCTGGCATCTATCTGGCTGCATTTGGCAATTAGTTTTATAAAGCCATGCTCTGTAAACTTCATGGCATTTGATAATAAATTATTAAGTATCTGGATGAGCCTCACATCGTCCACCAACACCATGGTATCAAGTACGGGATCAATCTCTACAATAAGCTGCAGATTTTTTTCTTCAATATGATTATAAAAGGGCAATGTTGAATTTACAAGCAGCTGTTTTAAGTTAACTTCAATGGGATGGATGCTTAGTTTGTCGGCTTCGATCTTATTAAAATCTAAAATATCATTTATCAATTGCTGCATGTGGTTGGAGCAATATTTAAGTATTGGGAAATATTCATTTTTAGAAAATTCATCCTGTTCGTCCTGGATGATATTCAGGGCGCCGATTATTCCGTTCAATGGTGTTCTGAGCTCATGCCCCATGGTGGATAAAAATTTGGTACGGGCGGTAATCGCTAAGTTTTTTTCATTCACAATCGCCTTAAGATGTTTTTTCTCATAGTAAATATATGCACACGAAAAAATCAAGGTTAATAATATGGCAGATCCTGCATTTGCAAACAGCATTTGCTTGTTAATTGCCGTGGAAATATTTTCAAAAGGTTGATGGGTATGTCCTACATAAAAACATGCCGCAAAAGAAGCTACAACCATCGCATACGAAATTCCAAACTCCAGGTTTGATGAGTTTTTATAGTCAACAATTACCGGGATAACAACAACTACCGGAAAAAAGTAAAAATATTGTCCGGTAGCCGAACCTTCGACAAAAGCGCTTACTACAAGCAAAATACAAATTGCAGCCAAAATTAATGGCTGTGCCTGTTTTATTAACCGGACATATTGTAATGTAAGAATTAGAATTGTGCTTAAAGAGAAGCAGGCCACCATTACCGATGAAATATTCAGCCCAAGCATAAAATAGTAGCCTGTTATGCCCAAACTCACAAACAAAGCAATCAGGCCGAGCTGACTTGTTCGTTTTGCTACATTCTTCAACACATTGGTTTCTTTATCCTGCTCCATGGGTGGGCCCTCCGGTACTTATACGGGCATGCGCATAATATGTTGTAAATCAGAAAGTCGTGGTAAAAGAAGCCATTGGCATTTACTTATGAACCGACAAAACAAAGCCAATAACAAAAATTCCCCTGATTTTTTACAACCAGGGGAATGCACTATATTTAGTTTAGTTAGTGAGTTAAACTTTAGCTGATTTTACAGTTTTGATAATTACAGCGGCAACTTTGTATGGATCGGCCGCCGAATTTGGACGACGATCTTCCAGGTAACCTTTCCAGCCTTTTTGAACTGTGTATAGCGGGATACGGATAGAAGCGCCACGATCTGATACGCCATAGCTATAATCATGTATCGAAGCGGTTTCGTGTTTGCCTGTTAAACGCAACTCGTTATGTGCGCCATAAACTGCAATACATTCCGCAACAGCAGGGCGGAATGCTTCACAAATTACATCATAAACTTCTTTGCTGCCGCAAGTTCTTAAAGTTGTATTTGAGAAGTTAGCGTGCATGCCCGAACCATTCCAGTCTAATGTACCCAATGGTTTGCAATGCCAGTTGATAGAAACACCATGGCTTTCACCTATACGCTCTAATAAATAACGTGCAACCCAAATCTGGTCACCAGCTTCTTTAGCGCCTTTAGCAAATATCTGGAACTCCCATTGGCCTGCTGCAACCTCACCATTAATACCTTCAACATTTAAGCCTGCCTCTAAACAAGTATCCAAATGCTCTTCAACTATTTCTCTGCCGTAAGCATTTTTTGCCCCTACCGAGCAATAATAAGGACCTTGCGGGCCCGGATAGCCACCAGCCGGGAAACCAAGCGGTTTATCAGTTTCAGGATCCCATAAAAAATACTCCTGCTCAAAACCGAACCAAAAATCGTTATCATCATCCTGAATAGTAGCACGGCCATTTGAAGGATGCGGTTTACCCGTTGAGTCAAGTACTTCGCACATTACCAGGTAAGCATCAAGCCTTCCGGGATCTTTACAAATAAAAACCGGCTTTAAAACGCAATCAGATGATCCGCCCGGTGCCTGTTCGGTTGATGAACCGTCGAAGCTCCAATCTGGACAATCTTCCAATTTACCGCTAAAGTCACCTATAATTTTTGTTTTACTGCGCAGGCTTTGTGTGGGTTTGTAGCCATCAAGCCAAATGTACTCGAGTTTAGTTGCCATTGTTTAATGATTTTATAAAATTTGGTTCAAATCGTGTTTTTTGTAATGTTATATACAAATATTGAGGCGAATTTAAACTTTTTTTATAAATTTCATCACGTATTGTTAAAATTTTTAGAAATTTTTTCGAAAAACAAGGTTTGCCTTATTAAATTAGGTAAAAAAGCATTGATTGTCTTTTACTTTATAACTATAACTTAAAAAAGCCGCCAAAAAAAGCAAAACAGACCTGTAGTAGATATTACAATTATAACTTATAATAAGAAAAAGATCATTTTGTTGATGCAGCTTCACAAAATCGTCGTTACCAGTATTTTTTACCGAAATGTTGAACGGATGAACTACCTGTAAGTTTTGATCCGGTTAAAAAAATCCAAAACAATGAGGCTACCTAACACTCACACCATATCAAACACATCCTTCAACGCTCTTTTAGCTGCATGATAGCCGCACATACCATGTACCCCTCCCCCTGGCGGGGTTGATGAAGAACAGATGTAAATACCTTTTGCAGCAGTTTTGTAAGGCGACCATCTTAATACTGGCCGTGTAAATAACTGGCCAATATCAATTACCCCTCCATTTATATCGCCACCTATGTAATTAGGGTTGTATTCCTCCATTTGTACCGTATCCATGGTGTGCCTGGCAAAAATAATATCTTTAAAGCCAGGCGCAAAACGTTCTATCTGGTTTTCGATAGCCGCCGTCATATCGGTTGTTGATCCGTTTGGTACATGGCAATAAGCCCAAGCCGTATGTTTTCCTTCCGGAGCGCGTGTGGGATCAAAAACAGATGGTTGCGATAGCAGTACAAATGGCTTTGCGGGAACTTTGCCATCCCAAATTTGCTGTTCGCCACCCGCAATTTCTTCAAATGTGTTTCCTAAATGGACGGTGCCCGCCTGGCCACAACCGGTAGCTGTAAACGGAATTGGCGCAGCCAACGCCCAATCTATCTTAAAAACGCCCGCTCCGTAACGATAGCGTTCCAGTTGCCATTTATAGATGGATGAAAAGCGATGACCTGCAATTCGCAGCAATTGTTTTGGGGTAACATCGAATAAAACTGCATGCGACGATGGCAATTGCTCCAACGACCGCACATAAAAGTTAGTTTCTATTTTACCGCCTATTGAAATAAAGTAAGATGTCAAAGCATTTGCGATAGTATTTGACCCTCCTTTGGGGATGGGCCATCCTTTTAAATGCGCCGCGGCCATCAACACCAAAGCAACAGCCGAGGTAGTCAAATTGGTTAACGGTTGTATGGAATGGGCTGCCATGCCCGCAAATAATCCTTTCGCCTCGGGCGTTTTGAATTGTTTGGACAGGTGCGTTGCCGACGTTAACGCTTTTAACCCAAACCGGCCCATAGCTATAGGATGTTTTGGAAAATGCAAGGGGCTTAAAACGTCCCCGGCTATCAGCGGCCAATCTTCTACAATCGGCTGCAATAGTTTAAAGTAAGCCTGGTCGTCATCTCCCAGTAAACCGGCAGTCTCCTCAACTGATTTTTTTATGATAGCAGCGCGTCCGTTATCAAAAGGATGTGCTGCAGCAATAGCAGGATAAATATATTCAAGCCCGTGATTACTTAGCGGAAGGATTTCAAAAAATGGCGATGCTACAGCAAGGGGATGTACAGCCGAACAAATATCATGTATAAATCCCGGGAGAGTAAGTTCAGCAGAACGCAGCCCCCCGCCTATCGTTTCCTTTCCCTCTACCAATAAAACCGAAAGCCCTTTTTGCTGCATTAAAATGGCCGCAGCTAAACCGTTAGGGCCCGAGCCTACTACTATGGCATCATAATCGCGTTTTTCAAGTTGCATTTAAAAATCGGAGTACGCCGTAGGATGCAGGAACAAAATGTCGGCTTTTGAAACATTGTGCTGGTACTCTGGCAGTGCAACCAACGTTTTCCATTCAGGGTCATTTGAAAATGTATCCCAGTGTTTATCCCTGTCCTGCTTGCTGTTAAAGGTGGTCATGTACATTAAATTAGGCATATGACTGCCCGCCAAAACTTCGGCATAAAATACGGCGTTAAAATTTAGCCTTTTAAAAAGCGCCACTTCATTGCCAAAATTAAACATGTGTACCTTATTTACATTATACTTTTCGGTAGGGCTTTCATAGCTGCGCAACTCATAAACACGGTCGGTTTTTTTTGCTGAAAGATCAGGGACAGCAGGCTCAGGCATTTTAGGGAATGCCCGCAAAACAATTGTTTCCAAACGGGTATATAGTGCATCATTATATGCAGCATCAATATAATCCTTCCCGTCAGTGACATACTGCGCATCAGCAGCCAGCTTTTCTTCGACGTTTTCCAACTGGCTCCATGTGCGGAAGGGAGTTAAAACATAAACCCGCTTACCTGAAGTATCACTTTCAACCGGCTTGAATACGCCAACGTCTTTTATACCCATCCGGTGCATCGCAGGCAGATATGCATTTTGTAAATACTGATCAAGCCGATCTTCCTGCGCCTGGGTCTTTAAATGGTATATTTTAATTTGATAGTAATATTTTTCGGCGGCATTGGCGCGGAAACTGGCAACCATAGTGGTAAAAAAAAATAGTAAACTAACGGAGAAAAGACGGGATGTTTTGCAAAAGGGCCTCATATATTGAACATTTAATATTAGCCGTGAATTTACCTGTTTGGCACGATATATCGGAAATATTTGGGTAACAATAGTGTGAAACAAGCGTCGTAAGCTTTGAGGTTTAGGTCATTGAAAACAAACATGTCCCACTATGGACTATGATCCATGATCTATGAACTAAAAAACTATAATCCATTCACGTGTTTTCCCCACCTTTCTAAAACATCCATCATATCAGCTATTTTCATAGGCTTGCTTAAATAATCGTCCATTCCGGTTTTCAGGCATAACTCTTTATCTTCGGGCATGGCATTGGCCGTCATCGCTATGATCACTGGTTGATACTCCATATTTTCACGGATAAAACGGGTAGCTTCGAAGCCGTCCATTTCCGGCATTTGCACATCCATTAATACCATATCATATTTCTTGAGCGTCATGGCGCTCAAAGCATCATGGCCGTTTACACTGATATCAGGCGCGTATCCCATTTTTTCCAGTATACGGGCGGCAAGTTTTTGGTTTACAATATTATCCTCGGCAATCAAAATATTCATCGGATATTTTATTGCGAACTCTTCGGAGAATTGGGACTTAACCTGTTCTTTTTCAGCATCTACGCTTCCATTTTCCTTCAATTGTTCAGCAATATGTTTGTATAGTACCTGGTGCCTGGCGGGCTTAGTCAATATGCTGCTGAATAAATGAGCCTCGCTCCTGCTTTGCTCATTGCCCATCGAACTTAAAAGTATAATCGGCAGGTCGGGGTGCGTTTTCTTTATCTTTTTAGCAAGCTGAACGCCATCCATTACAGGCATATTCATATCTGAAATAATAAGGTTAACCGGTGATGCTGAAGCAAGTATTTTTAAAGCTTCTTGTCCCGATTCTGCCATAAGTGGTGTAAACTCCCATTGTTTAAGCTGAGTTTCAAGAATTTCCCTGTTAGTTGTATTATCGTCCACAACCAAAATATGTTTATTCTTTAAACCGTCAACGTTAAGATGAACATAATTGCGCGAAGCTTTTTGTCCGGATTTTGACTTAATGGTGAAAGAAAACGTTGTCCCAACACCAACTTCGCTGTCCACATTTATTTTGCCGCCCATCAGCATCACCAGTTTTTCACTTATGGCTAAACCAAGCCCGGTACCGCCATATTTACGCGTTGTACTTGAATCCACCTGCGAAAAGGCTTTAAACAATTTATCTAACTTATCTGCGGGTATGCCTATCCCTGTATCGCGAATGCTGAACAGTAGTATCAGGCGGTCATCCTCTTGTTCAATAATTTTTACGCTGATGAATACCTCGCCCTTGTTGGTAAACTTCATGGCGTTGCTAACCAGGTTGATAAGTACCTGTCTTAGCCGAAGCGGATCGCCAATAACCTGCGAGGGCACATGATGATCTATCTGGTAAACAAGGTCTATTTTCGAAGCTTTTTCGGCAAAAATATCTAAAACACCCTCTACACAATCCCGCAGGTCAAAATCCTGTTCCTCAATTTCCATGCTGCCCGATTCAATTTTCGAAAAATCAAGCACATCATTAATAACTGTTAATAAAGCATCGCCGCAACTCTTGATAGTTTCCGTATATTCCTGCTGCTCTGTTGATAGCTTTGTACTTGATAACAGTGCCGCCATGCCAATAACACCATTCATTGGCGTCCGTATCTCGTGGCTCATCATAGC
>JABDCF010000094.1 GCA_013288235.1 Bacteroidota bacterium
GAGCTTACACCACGAATAAAAAAGTCGGATGCATCCTTACCAGGCTGGCCTGAGGTTTGCTGCGAAAAGAAACCGGGCAACTTGCCTGTTAGCGCGTTTTGAACGTTCGCTGTAGGGACGGTACGGATATCCGCGGCGGAAATCGAGCTGACGGCGCCTGTATTCGTTATACGCTTGGTTTGACCATAGCCAACCACGATAACTTCGTTCAAGTCCTGGCTGTTTGATTTTAACGTGATATCGATATTATCAGTTTTGTCGGCAACATTCACCTCTTGCCTTGAATAGCCAACAAATTGTACCACGATGATATTTGAAGTACCTTTTAAGGTTAACGTAAACCGGCCTTTGATATTTGTAGTGACCCCGTTACCAACAACATCCTTTTCCCTAACAGACGCTCCCGGCAAAACCCCTCCGTCATCTCTAACTACCCCCGAAATAACTCTATTTTGAGCATACAATAATGCCGGGAGCGTGCTGAAGATGACAAGAAAGAAAAGTATTAATTTTCTCATAACTGCTTTTTTAATAGTTAAATGACTAAGATTTATTACCAACCCGGATTTTGTTTCAGATTCTGGTCTTTTAAAATTTCGTCGTATGGAATTGGGTGAAAATATTGTTTGGTTGTAAATACGGTGTTTAAAACGTTAGCTGGATTAAAAGTCAGCGTCGAACCGGTTTGAACAATAGATACACCCGTCCGTGGCTGACTCATAACTGTTTGCGCCAGTTTCCACCTTTTTATGTCAAAATACCGGTGCTCTTCAAAGGCGAATTCAATGCGCCATTCATTTTGTATAAATGCGCGCATCTGGGCCGTATTCATATTTTGGGGTACGCCGTAAGTATTCGACGGTCCGGGGTCTATAGTGGCCCTTGCCCGTAAGGCATAAAGCTGTGTATAACAATCGGACGGAGGCGATCCGGCAGCCTCGTTTTCAGCCTCCGCGAGTGTCAATAGTACTTCAGCATACCTGAATACTACCCAATCTGACGAATGGCTGCTGTAGGTCGGTGTATTTTCAAAAATGCCCATAAATTTGCGCATGTAGTAACCGGTAAGTGTTTGCTGAGTGTTTATATCGGGTTTACTTTGGCCTCCTTCAAAGGTTTGCAGTGAGGTGTTTAGCCATGGGTGCCCGTTATAAAGTATGGTTGCTGCTAACCGTGGATCTCGCTTTGGCGTTGAGTTTATTGCATACGGATCCGCTGAATTATAACCGGAGGTAGGATCAGTAATAGCCAGCCCGTTTTGCATTGGGAACGAATTGATCAACTCTTGTGTAGGGCTTGTATTCCCAACCGCCGATGCGGCCTGAAAGCCAACAGGGCCATTGTTTGTTTCGATACTAATGCTATTGCCGCCTGGCCTTATCATTATCCTTTCCGGATTATTCTGCGTTAAAAAAATATCAGTAAAGCTTTGATCTAACTGGTAACCGCCAAGATTCACCACATCCCTGGCTGCGTTTGCTGCAAGTGTCCAGCGGTTAACGTCATAGTTGGGATAACCTGTTAGCGGATTGGCCCCATCAATATTGCCGCCATTAAATAATGGGCTTGCAGCGTATAACAAAACACGGGCTTTTAATGCCAGGGCAGCGCCTTTGGTTGCTCTGTAATTGTCATTGGGATTTGCCAGCGGAGTAGTTATCAGGCTATCTTTTACGGCATCCAATTCATTTACAATGTATGTTATACAATCTGAAAAGCTATTGCGTGGCAGCGTTATCACATCATTGATATTATAAACCGTATTTCCCAGAAGTGGCACGCCTCCATAACGTTTTACCAATTCAAAATAAAAATATGCCCGTAAAAAACGCGCTTCACTTTGCCATACCCACCTCGTGCCTACGCCATTTGGCAACGCGCCCTTAACAGGTACAACACCAATATTGTCGATAAACTCGTTTGCCGTCCGTATACCTGCCCAAAACGAATTTGGTGTCCCGTTGGGGTTGGTACCTTCCCATATGTTTTCCCCCGAAGGAAACGTAAATGATGTTACAGCATTTGTCGACATTTGAGTAACCTGGGCCGTACTGGTTTGGGAAGATACTGCATCGTCAGAGGCCGCGTCGAGATAGTCACCACCCACACGGTTATGCCCATTGGGCACAATTGCATATACACCCAAAAGGTACGACTGTGCAGTTGCCCCGGCTGAATCGCGCGGATCAAACACATAGTTAATGGTTATTTTATCAACAGGAAACTGTTCATACTTTTTACATCCATACACAACACACAATAATATTATTGCCGGCAGTATCTTATTTATATGGTTTTTCATTTACTCGTATATTTATAATTACTACTTATAGTTTAACCGAAACACCTGCATTAACCACCCTTTGCACAGGATAAGCCCCCATTGTCGTTTCCTCGGGATCAATTCCTTTAAAGCCTGCCAGCGTAGCCAGGTTTTCGCCATTTACAAACACTCTTAACCCGGCAACTTTCAGTCTTTGTGTTACGCTATAGGGGAAGGTGTACCCTAACTCGGCATTTTTTATGCGTACATAATCGCCCGATTTTACATAAAAGGATGAAAGCAGGCCGTTGTTAACATAGCCCGAAACTGCCAGTCGTGGCAAAGTTGCAGTGCCGGCGGTTTCTGGCGTCCACCTACCGGTAGCACTGACATATGCCTGCTGGTTTATGGTTGAGTAATCCAACCCAAGCTGGTTGACAATATCATTATTGCCTGTATAAATCTGGCGATTTGTGACGCCCTGGATAATTACTGTAAGGCTAACGCCCTTATAGCTAACCCCGGGAGTAAGGCCATAAAAAATAAGCGGTTTTGTTCCGCCAATAGGCGACTCATCGAACTGGTTAATTACACCGTCGCCGTTCAGGTCTTTATATTTAATATCTCCCGCCTGGGGTGTATATCCGGCAATGTGCGGGCTTGTAGCAGCGTCCTGCGCGTTTTGGTACAGGCCTTCTGCTGTATATCCGTAAATAACACCGCTAACCGGGGTGCCGGTTAAGCGGGTCCAGGGATAAGGGGAATTTAATTCATCCTCATAGAGTATTTTGGATGCCTGGAGATTGATATTGCCGGTAACAAAATAATTAAAGTTACCTGTATGATCCCGGTAGGTGAGGCTCAGTTCCCCGCCCTGGTATAGGTTTATGCCAATGTTCTCCAGCGGGTATGGCGTACCTAATAAAGACACTGTGCTTCCCCGGTAACCAAGCACATTAAAATATCTGTCATGATAATAGTCTGCTGTGATATCTAACTTGTCCTTAAACAAAGAGATGTCAGTGCCGAAATCTATTTTGTCAGCGCTTTCCCAGGTGATATACGGGTTTGCCAGTGGATTGTCAAACCAGTAATAATTTGTTGTATACCCGGTTCCTACCTGGTACTGGTAGCCAGGGGTATTGGAATTATAGGTTTGTTTGTAAGCATAATATAATGAAGCCTGCTGGTCTATATTACCATTGCCTGTCCTGGCATAGGTGCCCCGCCATTTCCACGAATCGATCCAGCTAAAATTATTTTTGATAAAGCTTTCCTTAGCCATTTGCCACCCAAGGCCAACAGCGTAAAAAGTGCCAAACTGATGGCCCGGCGGATAACGGTTATCACCACTGCGGTTCACCGCCGCTTCTGCAAAATATTTACCGTCATAGTTGTAATTTCCTTTTAAGGCAATATCCGTAACAGTTTCAGGCAGGTCGTAGTTAGTAACCAACGACTTGCTGTCATATAATGCGATACCGTTTACCTGGCTTTTCCCAAATTGCCTGTCGTAATTCAAAGCTGCCTGGCCAAACGACTGGCGCGAAGTGTACACTGTATTGAAAACATTACTTTGTGCCACAATTTGGCCATATTGTGAATAAGTGCTGTCCTTATTTAAAATAAAAGAAGGGTTTTGCAAACTGCGGTTTAGCGCGGTAATTGATTGGTAGCTTAAATTGCCTTTAAGTTTAGCAGTTAATCCTTTTAATACGCCGTTTAAATTATAATTAAGGTCGAGGTTTGCAAGGATATCATCAGTAAGGTTTTGTATGTAACCAGAATATTCGGTTTGTGATAATAAGTTATTGCTGTATGGCCCGGCATTGCCGCCAATAATAGACCCGCCGAACGACCCATCAGGGTTACGCACCGGGTACGCATTATTTGGCGTACTGAACAATGAGTTTAATACACTGGTGTAACCGCCGCCGTTGTTTCCGCCTGGCTCGGTGGTTGTTTGTACCCGGCCAAATAATTGCAGATCCACGTTTAAATTCTTATTTACCTGTACACCAACATCTGAGTTGATAATATATCTGCTTAAATCATTATTTGTATTGTAAGGTACTTCGCTTGCGGTGTTAAATATGCCGGACTGGTCAAAATAGCCCAACGAGATTGAATACCTGGCAACGTTCGTTCCTCCGTTCACATTCAATTTATACTGGGTCATTGGGGCATAATCGCTTAGGATCGTTTTAAACCAGTTTACGTCAGGGTGCCCAATCGGATCGGTGTGGTTCCGATAGGCATTAAAGTCAGCTGCTGAATATTCCGGCAGCTTTCCGTCACTGGTCAACGTTTCGTTGATCAGGTAAGCATATTGATAAGCCGGTAGTGGCGTTGGCAGGCTTAATGATTGTTGTAAACCTGTTTCAGCCGTAAATGTGATCCGCGGCTTGCCGGGCTGTCCGCGTTTGGTGGTAACCAATATTACGGGCCTTGAACTATTAATACCCAGTAAAATGGTCGACAAACCATCCTTTAATACTGAAATAGACTCAATTGATTCGGGATCAATCGACGATATCTCACGCTGAACCCCGTCGATAATAGTGATGGGTGTTTGCCCTCTTACGCTTACCGCAATTTCTGAGTTATCAGAGCTCGTATTATTGTTCGAGCCGGTATTTACCAGGTTTTGCCCTATAATGGAGGGTGAAGAGATTGCAGCCGTATGAAACGAGGTAAACCCGCTTACTTGCTGCGTATATACACCTGCTAATTGACCTGGAAAAGCGTAAACATAAAGTGACGCCGGTGTGCTTGTTAACTGATTGGTATATACGGTAGAAATGGATCCCAACTCACTTTCCTTTTTCTCTGTCCCATATAAAACATCAATAGTTTGTGGATTTACCAGGTAGCTGTCATCAAGTTTAACAGTTAGCTTGCTGTTATCTTTAATGGTAACTTCCCGAACTAAGTGACTGGGATACCCAAACACAAGGATAGCGCCAGGGGCGGCGTCAATTTCAAACCGACCGTTAGCGTCAGAAGCAACAAAATCGGATTTGCCTTTGATGTGTATCTTAGCTCCCTTTAAAGGCTGGCTATATTCATCCAATACAATGCCACTGGCCCAGCCAGGATGAACAGGCGCTTTAACTGTGGTATCCTGCTGTGCAACGGCGAAACTTGTATTGATCACCAGTAGCATCAGTATAATGATTCCTGTTAAGTATTTCTGTGAGTAGCAATTAAGCATAGAATCAGATTTAAATTGTTAATTTTTTGAACATAATATTGGCCGTCATACCTTGCTTTTTTTTGTACAAAGGCTGTTGTAATTATTGTAATAATCTGTTAAATAGATTATTACATTTATATTAATGTGTTTTTATGTACACTTAAATTTATAGGTGAACGGTGAACTTGAGTTCCCGTACCCCACCTGCTTCGCCCCGGTTATGTCGGTAATAAAATAAGTCATACTTACTACTGTCTGTCCGGCAACTGCCCCAAAAAGCTTCCGCGGCCAAAAAGTAAGCTGGTATATTCCGCTGGTCGAAGTAGTTTGTGTGAGCATAGTATTTGCGGACTGACCGCAAACAGTTACTGTTGTACCGTCACTCATGGTAGCTGTTGCACATAAATAAACTGCGGGAGCGCCTGCTAATGCTGTTTTGGTAACATTGTTGTTGTAGGTAAGGGTAACAATATCATTGTCTAATGATTTTGGCGGATCGATTGTAGTTAACTGCGGATTACAAAAGTCAACCAGGTCGCCGGTGCCGCCGGTGAGTGTAAAGCAAGTAGTGTTAATAAATTCGTTATAATATTCGGTAGTAGGACTCGAATCTCCGTCGTTGCCATCGGAAGTAAAACCATTTTGGTCGTTTGCAACAAAATAGGCAAGTTTAACCTCTGTTGGATTGCCATCAGCGCCGATATTATTGAAGGTGATATTTACAGTGCCTGATATCTTATCGCCGTTAGCATAAGTAATGGGGACATCGCTTTCATAGGCGGTCCATTGAACGTCGTTAATCAAATTTCCGGCGTTGCCGAACGTATTCTTCATGTACAAAGGCCAGTTTACGCCGTTGCTATTGGGAGCAATGGTAGTTGAGGGGATCAGTACCATATTGCCATTACCCTTAGTGCTGGTGTAAGTAATTTTGGCGTTCTGCGCTGTATTCCATCCTGTAGGCGTCAAAAAGCCAAATACAAAGTGCGCTGTGCCACCGCTGTTGCACGAATTATTAACGTGCACCGTTATATTCACGGTTGACCCTACCACCGCAGTTGCTGGCTGATCAACGCCGGTGATAATGGTGTAACAGCAACTAAGTACTATACACAATACGATCAGTGTGCAAAGCCTCCATAAATTTTTTCCTTTAATATGTAAACGTACTTTCATATAGATTGCGTTTTTAATCTGGATCAGTTACTTTTTGAAAATGTGAAAACGTAAGTATTTTGTGCACACCCCGGGCTAAATGTCAATATGATCTGTCGCGACCCATTATTTATAGGGTAATTGAAAGCTGTGGCAACAGGTTGCCCGCCGGTGGCAGTAAACGTCAATTTAAACGGATATTGAGGATCGTCCAAAGAGAACTTACCATCCGCCGAAACTAAAAATGGCACCGGATTGATCAAATTATAACTCCCGGTTGCCGCATCGAACTTAATGCTGAACTGCGAAAAATCATAGATAGGTATCAGGTTAGTACCGTTGCGCGTTGCCTGTATTACTTTCCAGGTGCCTGTCAGGTCCTTTGCCGACTCGGCAACAGGGGCTACTTTTTCTATCTTACACGATGTAAAGAGAAAGGCCATCGCTGCAATAAATAAATAAGCCTGCTTTTTGAATATAAAATGGTTATTCATACTTAGTTCCTGGTTAAATTTTTTTTTTTTAATAGCCTGGGTTTTGAATTAATGTTGCAGATTTACCTGTTTCGCTTATAGGAAATGGCCACAAATACATCGCCGGCCTGAAATTATGCTTGGTAACATTAAATTCGTTATAAGCTACAGCGCTGCCATTGTCGTCCACCTCCATACCCAGTGCCTGGATATTTTCGGTTTGAGGTGCAATTTTCCACCGCCGTACATCAAAAAAACGATGTCCTTCAAATGCGAGCTCAATCCTCCGCTCATTCTGAATATAGGTGCGCATGTCTGCCTGGCTCAATCCCGAAGGTAATTGATAGGGATTTAGTCCAGCCCGCTGCCTTACAGCCTGGATGGCGTTGTACACATTGCTTGTAGGGCCTTCGTATTCGTTGGCAGCTTCGGCATAATCGAGCAATATTTCTGCATAACGGATCAAAGGCATACAGCGATTTGAGGGGAATGCGAAACTGGCTGCTATAGCTGAGGGATCAAGCATCTTATTGCAATAATAACCGGTAACTGTTCCCTGGTGAACTGCATCGGGATTCTGATTGTTATTATTACCGAGGTAAATATTTACAGGGGCCTGTCCATTGATCATGCCATTACCTGTTCTTACATTTAGCAGGGTTTGATCATGTATAATGCTATAATTTAAGCGCGGGTCGCGGTTATTGTAGGGGTTAGTTGGGTCATATCCTGAAGTGGGATCACTGATAAGTTTACCATTGCTCATTGGAAATGCATCCACTATTCCCTGGTACGGAAATGCGCCGTTCGCGCCACTTCTTGAAGGCGGTAAGAACAGGTTTTCAAGGTCATTATTTGACGGCCTCATCAATTGAAATATGTATTCGGTGTTTACGCGCTGCGGAAACAATCCCTGGAAGCCATAGCCGGGCGTAGTTGTTTGATAAGTATTTACTGTGTTCAAAGTATATGCGCCCGACGCAATTACTGCCTGGGCTGCATTTTCCGCAAGCTGCCAGCGCGAGGGGTCAGCCGTTGGATATCCAACCAGCGATGGGTCAACGGCGCCGCTTGAACTACTACCGGCATCGCCGGGCAAAGTTGTACCGTTGAACAACGGGCTTGCGGCATAGAGCAAAACACGGGCCTTTAAAGCCATACATGCACCGCCAGAAGCGCGCCCCCAGTTAATGCCGCTCTGGGTAAGCGGAAGCACAGTTGCTGCAGCATCGCATTCAGAAGTTATATAAGTAACACAGGCTGCATAGGTGCTGCGTTTTACACTAATAGGTGTGGCATAAGTATATAAACTATCGCCAACAAGGGGTACGCCGCCGTAATGTTCAAGTAAAATAAAATAATACCAGGCCCGCAAGAACCGGGCTTCGGCCACAAGTTGATTCTTATTTGACGCCAGCATTTTGGTTAGATGTATGTTGGCCAGCAACTGATTTACCGCCCTTATCTGCGTATAACATGTATTATATGGATCATTGCTTACCGTTCCGGCGTTAATGGTACCAGTTGCAAATCCGGAGGCGTCTGTGGCATAAGTGTGAGATGGTTCTGATTCATCGCTGGCAGCATCTAATCCGCCGCAAACAGTAAGATTAGCCTGAAATCGCGTTGGGCTGGTACTAAAACCTACGCTTGCGTAAATATTGGCGAGGAAACCTTCGGTTCTTGAACTGTCAGCAAATACAGTTGCCTGGGTAAGATTGGTGGTGCTCGTTTCTGCAAGAAAACTTCCGCTTTTTTTGCACGATTGTACAAATAAAACAAAGCCAAAAGAGGCAAAAAGAACAAAAAACTGAAAGTAAATTTTCTTCATATCAGCGTGTTTATAAATACTTAATTATCTCCTGTCGTGCTTGCTAAAATGAATAGAAAATCGTTTTAGCAAAACTTCAAAAAAAACACAAAATTCAATCTGAACTAAAATTTGCGGTTACTATATAATTGGTTCTGTTTTTAGAATATGAAATTCCGAATGCTAATTTACACCATAAAAACGATTTAGCAAATTTTTTTTAAAATATTTTTTTATAGCATAAATTTTACAAATGACATATATTTAGTGCTGGACATCGTTGATGATAAAAAGTCAACCACAAAATTTAAGCAAGTCATTCTAAGAAATATTTGGCTGTCCTTCATTTACGTGGTTATTTTTCGTTATTGAAAAAACGGCTAAAAAAAAGCACCTGGTAGTTAATGGAATTACCCCAGTAATCCCAACTGTGCGATCCCGGCCTTACTGTAAAATCATGCGGGATATTTCTTTCGAGCAGCTTTTCGTGCAAAGCTTTATTAGCCGCAAATAAAAAATCGGATGAGCCACAGTCAAATATGATGGCCAGTGAATTGGGTTTCAACAAATAGACCATATTGATGACGCTATTTTGCTCCCACCGCTGCGGAAAATCGCTATACTTACCCAAAACCTGCTCTATGCCAAAACTGTCCGGGAACGGCCTCAGATCCACCCCCCCGCTCATACTGCCGGCGGCCCCATAAAGGTCCAAATACTTAAAGGCCAGGTAAAACGCCCCGTGCCCCCCCATGCTTAAACCGGTGATGGCCCGGCCTGTGCGGTTAGTAATTGTTGAGTAATGACTATCAATATAACTAATCAATTCTTTTGAAACATAGGTCTCATATTGCGATCCCTTATTTACCGGGCTGTCAAAATACCAGCTGGCAAAAGCGCCGTCAGGGCAAACAATGACAATATTATACACGTCCGACAGCTTTTTAATCGAAGGTACCTTTAATATCCAATCAGAATAATTGCCGCTAAACCCATGTAACAGGTATAAAACCGGGAATTTTTTTGCCGCCGAATAATCATCCGGCCGTATAACAACAGCCTTAATGTCTTTGTTCATCGCCGCGCTGTGCGTAAGTACAGTATCCACCTTAGCGGCATGCACTTTTGAAAACGCAGCCGCCAACAAAATCAGCGACAGTGTAAGAAATCTTTTAGAAGCAATCATATCGTCAATCCTTTTTTATTTTACAGCTACCACAGTAATACGATGGGTTTGAGGTTTGTTGATGGCGTATATTTCATCGGTTAAAACATTCATCTCTTTTTGCCAGGCATCCCGTATGCCTTTGTAACGCGCCCGGGTATAATTGTCCTTGTTGCCATTTACAAAAATGTCTTTGATCGCGTATTTCTTTACTGTATCCATCGCGGCATTATTGTCCTTATAAAGCATATTTTTCCCTTTCAGGAAGTCATATTCCATCCAAACATACATTCTTAGCCGCCGCTCAATATCCCACCGTTCTTCATTCAGCTCTCTTATTTGAATAGCCTGCTGGTATTGCGGCGTTGCAGTGATGTCTGCCATATTTATGCCGTCTGAAAGCTGCTGGCCAGTCCAGGTCCCCATAAGGTCACCATCGATCAACAAATTGTAGTTGCCGCTTTTCAAATTCTTCACTGCCAGTATTTCGCGGTTAAACTCATCGGTAAAAGGAACTATTTTTAATGCCTCGGCTTGCTTTTTATGGTTACCCCAGCCACGCGGGATAGTATCTACCGGATATGGCAATGAATTCGCCAGGTAATTAAAGGCTACCGAATCTGCGGAAACAGCCAGACCGGATACTTTGCAGTTGGAAGATTTTAATAGTTTTCTTCCTGAAGCATCGAGGCTGATATCAGCCACTGGCTTATTTTCCAGGCCCTGTGCTTTTAAAAATAAATAGGCCATTACCAGGTGCCCATCATTGTCGGGGTGAATCCTGTCATTGGGCGTTAAACTAAATAACGAATCCTTTGCCTGCTCACGCCGGTCTATGGCCAGCATAGGGTGAAAAAAGTCTACCACACCCCAGTCATTTTTTTTGGCCGCCGTAGCCTGGAAATCAATGATCTTTTCGAAAGCGATACTTTTTTTAGGGTAAAGATTTTTAGGGTTGCTTTTCGTTGTTTCGTCGTAAGGCGAACCAAGGATAATGATCTTTTTTATATCCGGCCTGCTCTTCAGTTTATCTTCCAGCATGCCGTAATATTTGTAGGAGCCTTCGATCCTTTTATCCATAAATGCCTGCCCGTCGGCGCGGTACCATTCAAAATAGCCGCTGTCGTTCATTCCCCAGGTAAGGGTTAAAACCGTTGGATTTTTTCCAAATACATCGTCATCAAAGCGGTTGTATATCTGGTCGATGGCATCGCCGCCTATACCTGCATTGAAGCAGGTAATGCGCATATTTGGAAAATGTGTCATATAATACAGCCAGATATACGAATGATAATGACCACCATCGGTAATGCTGTTGCCGACAAAAGCAACCCTGTCACCAGCATGAAAAGGCGCTATCTTTTGTGCATAAACGCCGGTTAAAATAATAAAGCTGCTCAGCAGAGTAGTAAAGATTTTTTTCATTGTTGGTTAACTCCCCAGTTTTTATTTGGTGTATCGCCCATGGTTAATTCAAGTACGCCGCCCTTTGCGATGTCTTTGTAGTCGATATGGCATTTATCATAAGAGCGGCCATTTAATTTTGCGCTTTGGATATAAATATTTGTAGCAGAATTATTTTTTGCCACGATGGTGAAAGCTTTTCCTTTTGCATATTCAGGATCAAGCTTAATGGTTATTTTGTTAAAAACGGGACTTGTGATCTCCTGCCGGGTATCGCCCGGGCAAACCGGGTGCAAACCGCTGGCAGCCAACACATACCAGGCCGACATCTGGCCAACATCTTCGTTGCCTACCAGCCCTTCCACAGAATTTTTATACGCCCTGCGGCAAACCGCGCGGCTCCATTTTTGGGTTAGCCATGGTGCGCCAATGCGGTTATATAAAAACGGAACATGATGCACCGGCTCGTTAGCCTGGTTGAAATAATCGTTCCACATCATATCTTCCGGCGTCTTTTCAAAAAGATTATTCAGATCAGCGATAACCTTTTCCCTTCCGCCCATCAATTTAACCATGCCATCAACATCCTGCGGAACAAACCATCCCTGCTGGTAAGGGTTGCTCTCAATGGTGCCGTACCACTGTTTTATCCTGCCCGAATCGGGCCATGGTAACCAATTGCCGTCCTTATCCTTTGGCCTGAACCAGCCCTTATCTTTGTCAAAAATATTTTTGT
This sequence comes from Bacteroidota bacterium, assembly GCA_013288235.1. Lineage (GTDB taxonomy): Bacteria > Bacteroidota > Bacteroidia > Sphingobacteriales > Sphingobacteriaceae > Mucilaginibacter. The sequence continues at coordinate 12,203 of JABDCF010000094.1, forward strand.
AATCTTCACTTCGTGCGGAATATTTACTTTCATCTGCAGGTTTATGCAGAAACTTTGCAAGTTGCGAAGCACACCAATCTGCATAGGCATACTCAAGTGTATAGGAGATGCTTAGCGGCTCAGGCGTATATCCCTTATCACCATTGCCAAACTTATTAACCGAGTTAATGCAAAGCCGGTATGCCTGGCCAACGTCATAGTTCCGGATGCCTTTTGCATAAGCATCGGCAATGACGGATACGGCAGGGTTGCCAATCATACACCCGCTATAAGCGTTCATCATTTCCCAGCGTTCCAGGTAATCCTTTTTCTTTTCATGCGCAAGCGTTACCAACGAGTTGATAAGGTCATTGACCAACGATGGGTTAATAATGGTTTGCAGGGGCATCTGGCTCCTGAAAACATCCCAGCCACTGAATATGGTGCGTTTGTTAAAATTGGCAGCGAAGTGGGCTTTTCCGTCACCTCCGGGATAACGGCCATCCACATCGCTGATGATCCGCGGATCGATCATGGTATGATAGAGCGCTGTATAAAAAACGATCCGCTCCTCCGGCGTTCCACCCTGTACATTTATTTTGGACAAAGCTTTATTCCACAGGTTTCGGGCCTGCTGGTGGATTGCATCAAAATCCCATCGTGGTATCTCCAGTTCAAGATTATTTTTGGCGCCACTCATACTGATAAACGAGATACCTGATTTTAATAATACCTGCTCATTATCTTTAGTGGCAAACTCCGTATAAAATCCCAAATGCTTGCCTTCTTTTTCTTTTACACCCTTTAATATTGCTGCTTTTGCTATTTGCTGCTGATAGGCCGCACTTTCTATATCTTCCAGTTTCCGGCCCCAGCCATCGGGGATATCTGCGCTCCATACGCCAAAGTTTTTTAAGGGTTTGCTGAATTCGGCATAAAAATATACCCAGTAATCGGCATGACCGGCGCCATCACCCCATCCCCCACCATCAGGTGTACATTTCATCCAGCCTTCAATGGTATGGTTATTCACCACCTTTACATATTGTAAGGTGGATGTTCCCCCCACCCTTCGGGCAAGGTCAATCTGGATACGGGCTTGTTTATTTTGTGCGAAAGTAAAACGTAACATACCGCTATGTGGCGCGGCAGTTAGCTCAGCTTTAACTTTATAGTCAGTTAAGTATACTGAATAATAGCCTGCCTTTGCCTTTTCACTATCTTTTGCATAATGTGACCGATACCCAATTCCCGGATGCTGGAGATTGCCTGCAGAAGTTTTTAGTTTCCCGGTAGTAGGCATCACCAAAAAATTACCGAGGTCCCCATACCATCCCACACCACTCATCTGCGTAAAAGCGAAGCCCTCAATGCTGGTATGCTCGTAACTGTAGCCGGAGCCATTGTCGCCGCCGGTGATGGTATTGGGGCTAAGTTGCACCATGCCATAGGGTGTTGTTGCCCCCGGAAAAGTTTTGCCCAGGCCATGATAAATGCCTGCATCGGCAGCACTTGTACTGGCGCCAATAAAAGGATTTACTTCATCCGCCGGTGTTTGCGCTTTCGCGATGCCAGCCAGCAGTATTGCCGGCATAATGAAAACAACAAATAACTTTAAGCTCATTAGTTATGTATTTTTAAATAGTACGTCGTTGTTATTACAATTGGCTAAAACGTCCGGATTTCAATTGGCAAAGCAATCAGGTTATAAATTATAGGCCAAAATAGTTAAAAAAAACGATTTAGCAAATTAACCACAATTTAATTTATTTTTCAATCGCCTGCCTGATCACCCTGCGGCCAAACGCCAGTTATCTTTAAAGTGCGGATACCGTACCTGGGCATTGCCAGGGTTATGGCAGTATTTTTGCCGCCCGCATCTGCTACTTTGATATTCCTTTTCGCTACGCCATTTAATTCAACAAGCTGCGCCTTTTTAACTAAGCCGTCGAAAACAATTTTTCGCGGTGACGCATCACCTTCCGCATTAAATATCCGCAACAAAAGTGCCCCCCCATCAATTGTCATCGAACTTATCTCGAACCCCGGCTTGTCAACCTTTATAAATGATCCCGCCGTATTTCTTCGCTGCGGTTTACTATTCGAAACAACAGCAATCAACGGCTCCGACAGGGCTGTTCCAGCCGTCCAGGTATAACTTTGGTCCCATTTACCCACATGAGGTAAAATCGAATAATTGATAGTGGTTGGCCCATCAATTTTATAATCCCTGCCCCATAAGCCCATACCCGAATATTGAATATCCAGTCCCAAAGGAAACTCCGCCCCATGTGCATAACTCGTAGTATGATCGGTAAACAAAGCCATTCCATATTTCCCGCCCTGATCAGTCACATCAACCCAATTAAGGATAACGTTATTTTTTATACTGTCCCAGGTACTATAAAAGGTATTGGACAGGCGACTTTCGGTTACGTCAAAAGGCGCATTTTTGTAAACCCGCTGGCCCTTCAAATTCAAAGGGAACAAGGCCAGTAGTTTATAACGGTCATCATAAAAAGCTTTCTTCGGGTTTTGCCATTTGTAGGTCCCCGGTGGTGTGTTTTCACCAATACCGGGATTTCCTTTCCAATCTATATTTACTTTCAGATCAATCCGCTGCTGGCTTTGGCTTACGGTAAGGTATTGGGTAAACGGATAATTATCGACAGTCCCCTTAATCGCAATTTTAACCTGCAATGGCCCGGCTTCTAACACCTGCACTTCTGCCGGATGGTCTTCACTTGATTTAAAGCCGCCATCGTTATAAAAGTTACCCCTTAATTCATTAAAGCCTCTTGGGTTACCTTTGTCAACAAACTCTTTGTTGTTCAGCTTTTTCGCGATAAGACTTTTTATTACACCACCTTTTTGGGCATCTATCAAAATACTGTATAAGTCTGTCTCAATCTTATAATTACCATCCTCAAGCTTTTTTATTGTTGCGCCTTTAAATGGCGCCTTATCACCAGTTTGTAAATGATAGGTATTGTAGCCTATTGATGGTACTGCCGCTTCAAAAGCTATTTTTTTTAAGGTAGAACCGGTGTCTGCAATTATTTGAGAAGCAATTGTTCTTCCCTGGCCGTCAACCACTTTAATTGCCTTGTCCGCAAGTTCAGCAGGGATGCGGACCGCTACAGTTTCATTCCGTTTAACAGAAAGCGTATTATAAACCCTCACCCATGTGCCGGAGTTACCGGCTGAACCTGATAAGTTTATGGTTGCTGAACGTATAATACTGTCGCATTTATTATCAGTATAGTTTGTCCACAGTAACACTTTATCGGCCCAGGTTGCGCCGGTTTTTCCGTTATAGGGCACTATCCAGCAATCATGGTGCTGCGATAACAGAAGCGTGCGCCAGGCGGAGTCGAGTGCTGACGTGGGATATATTTGATTACCATAAATTTTTGCCAGCGAGGCCATTTTTTCCGCACTGATGATCTTGCTTTCAGCTGTTCTTACTTCCTGCGCAATTTTTTGTGTCACTTGCGAGCCCCATACAAGGTTAACCAGTATATCCTCCTGGGTAGGTTTCCATGCAGGCTTACTATCTCCCCCACTTACATTTTCAAAATAGTTGCGCCAGGTGGTGTAAACATTTTTTATGCCGAGCCTTAGTCCATTGCCCATAAACGGCCCTCCTTTCCAGCCTGCATCCTGTATCGTCATCCCGATGGGATGTTTTATCCCGGCAGCATAGGCCGTATTGACAAAATTGGGCGAATTCTCCCACCCTATAGTTTGCCAGGTTGATTTGTCTGAAAGTTTTTCAATGGCATACCGGGGAGAGGTGGTAATTCCTGTTCCATCGGGACCGATCCAGTTTATCAATTCACCGCCATGTGCAGCTGCATACCCGCCGAAACAGGTGTTTGGGTTTTTAAGCGATACGAATTTAAAGCCGAATGAAGTTAATATCTGTGGCAACGCGCTGGTGAAACAGGGTTCTTCGGAGGAATAAGTGGAAAATACGGCATTCGGAAAATGTGCCCTTATTTTGCTCATTCCATAACTAAACTGCCTGATAATACTTTCGCCAGAGATATTGTATAAATAGCTTTGCGCATAGTCCGGGTTAATAAATTCTATTCGTCCGTTTGCGGATTGATCAGCAGCAATTGCTTTAAACTGTGCATACGCTTCGGGGTCATTCTTTTCTACTATGTCCCAGGTTTCCGGCTCAATCTCTATGTTAATTTTCCAGTCGGGATTTTTGTTTAGCATGTCCACCAAAAAACGGGTATAAAATTCGGGGTAGCCGCCATAAATCCCTCCGTGGTAACCATCAAT
>JABDCF010000095.1 GCA_013288235.1 Bacteroidota bacterium
GTTCTTCGTAGACATCCAGATAACAAGTAGTGACAGTAAATTCTTTTTGCGCAGCTTTGCCATGTACGGTGGAGGTGGCGTTCACCAGACCGATACTGCCAAAAATCCGTACCCGAACACTATCAACTTTGGAAGAAATGAATTCCTGATCTGTAGACAAAAGGTTCTTCAGAAGATCTTTTTTATGAAATATTTTCCCGCCGGGAGAAACCAATTCCATGTCATCCGCATAGATACCGCGCATGGTCGCTGTGTCCCGTGTAACAAAGGAAGCGATCCATTTTTCATTCAATTCTTTGAGTTTTTTAATATCCGCTTCCTGCGCGGATACCACTTGTATTGAAAGACCCAGTAACAATAACAGAAGACAGTATTTCATAAACTATTAATGATTTTGAACATAAAGATCGGCGATTATATTTAGTGTTTTTGTTAAAACAAGTTAAAAGGTGTTAAATAACATTGGAAATATATCCTGATGTACCTGCCTAATTGAAAAGCCCTTGCCGTAGGAGGAGCGGCACGGCTTTCCTGAATTATCCGGAGATTTATTTCTTTTCAGATATTTTTTTCAGCGTATTATTCCACAGGTCATGCCCGCGGTGCATTACGGCCGGGTCAGTTCGGCGCAGTTTTTTTGCGCCATCGCCGTAAACACATTCCTCCATAATGACATGTGTTTTGCTGGCTTCAGGTACCAAATACCAGGTATGATAAGCCCGCATGCCTGTACCGTTGCCATACCAGCCGATACGGCTGTCCAATACAAATTCATTGATACGGCTTTTGATATGTACACCGAAGGTGTCCCAGTCCCACTCGGTACCTGCTTTCAATAGGCCATCGGGACTGTTATGAATAACGACATTTTTAGAGTTTGAATACCATTGCGGCCATTTGGCAGCCTCCTGGATGTGGCGGAATACGACGCTTACAGGCGCACTGATGATAATTTCATTGTGCGCATACAGGTCGGCCGTTGTGGGCGAAAATCCGTTTGGCCAGTGAATTGCCGGGTTGGCTTTGCCCCGGTCTTCGGTCACCTGGTCTTTTGTTTGAGCCTTCAGCGTATACAATGCACTTATCAGCAAGGCGGCGGTTAACATCATTACTCGCCATGGTTCAATTTTGAATTGCTTTTTCATCACTTAAATTTTTGTTAAAGAATATAAGCAAAGTTCCATAGGTTTGCGGATGAAGGGATTAACATATGTTAATTAATGCAGTCCGATAGCGATTTATGACCAACTGTCTTACCGGCTATATTCAGCAATACCGCTTTGTCCCGGACGAAGACCAGGCTCGGCTGGACCAATACTTCGAAGTCATGAATGCGCGGGAAGGCGACAGCATGTTTGAAGGTGGAAAGGTTTGTAGTCATCTATTTTTTGTCTGCAAGGGAGTGATCCGGATTTTCAGTTACAGCGAAAAGGGCATGGATGTCACACATTATTTCTATAGGGAAAACCAATTCTGCACCATTTTAGAGAGTTTCGATAAAGGCACGGTTGCTGCGCCGCGGATCGAAGCCTGCTGTGATACCACAGTTCTGAAAATTTCGAAGGGAAAGCTGCAGGAACTTTATGAACGGCTGCCTTACCTGAAGGCCATCATCGATGAGGCGATGCAATCCGGTTTATTCGAAAAGATTAGGGTGCGCAACAGTTACCTGGGGCTGGAAGCGGAAAACCAATATAAACTCTTTATAAAACAGCAGCCGGATATTGCCCTGCGCGTTCCCGTTAAGGATATTGCATCTTTTTTGGGCATCACACCGCAATCGCTCAGCCGCATCCGCAAGCAGATACGTTAGGGTTACAGATAAAAACTGAAATGGATACCCCCGCCCGGTTAAACGTTCGCGCTTAACCGAAAAATAATTGCGGGTGTCTGCACTCGCGTAAATAGCGATGAGGGTAAGAAACAAAAAGCCTCAAGACTTTCGACTTGAGGCTTTTGACTCGCCTTATAGCGTCAGTTCCGAAGCCTCGGAAAACCTGCGCCCTCCCTAAAGCGGATATGCGCTTAACAAGTACCCATCCGGCGCTTGTAATTTATAATTTACTCCATTTAGTTTCGCCGATTAGTTCGTTCGGTTGTTGATATTCTCTTATCTCGTCAATATCCCTTAAAGTATAACCAAGCACAGTTGAATAAACAATCGTCAGCTCATCCGAAATTATGGCTTCTATCAGTTTAAAGGCTTCTGCTAATTCTTCATCCGGGGTGTTAGCGCCATATAAACTCATATGGGTATGAAAATCGCCTAAATTATTATTGCCCGAAAACCCAATTGTAATTTCTTTATCGCGGGTTGTCAGCCACAATGTTAATAATCCCGCGCTACTTTTGTATTCTATGTCTACAACATCGCCGGGTTGCGCGATGCAATGTTCCGTAAATTGCGGAAAATACTCCAGCATTTTCAAAATAACGTAATTGCTAAACTCCCGCTGATCCAAAATATGATTTTTATATAAAAAAAGCCTCAAATCTTTCGACTTGAGGCTTCTAACTTTCCAGGTAGCGGGAGCAGGACTCGAACCTACGACCTTCGGGTTATGAGCCCGACGAGCTACCAACTGCTCCATCCCGCACTGTTTTTTTATTTATCACCCTTTGTTCATAACCTCAAAAAGTGTTCCAATTTGTCAAAAATGCAATTTGCACTGCCTTTTAATTGGACTGCAAAGATATAATTCGTTTCTTTGCAGTCCAAATATTATTTTGTTTATTTTTTTATGGCGCATAAAGCAGGTTTTGTAAGTATAATTGGTAAGCCCAACGCGGGTAAATCAACCCTGATGAATGCACTTGTCGGTGAAAAAATGAGCATCATCACTCCAAAAGCGCAGACTACACGGCACAGAATACTCGGAATTGTGAACGATGAAGAATACCAGATTGTGTTTTCGGATACCCCTGGCATCATCAAACCACATTATGCCCTGCACGAAAGTATGATGCACCAGGTAGATGGTTCCATTGTAGATGCCGACCTTATTTTACTGGTGACAGATATTTACGAGGAGTATGATGAAGCCGACGTTTTAAAAAAACTGGAGGGCTCACAGGCACCCCTGGCTGTATTGGTTAATAAGGTAGATCAGTCGGATGAAGAAACCGTAAAAACCAAGATAGAATATTGGAAGGAAAAACTAAATCCCAAAGCCATCTTTGCTATTTCGGCACTAAAAGACTATAACGTTTTGGCGGTAATGAATTTTGTGATAGAACACCTGCCTGAACACCCGGCCTATTACGAAAAAGATGCACTTACCGACCGTAATGACCGCTTCTTTGCATCTGAAATGATAAGGGCGCAGGTGTTTAAACAATATAAAAAGGAAATTCCGTACAGCACCGAAGTAATTATAACCGCGTTTGTAGAAGGGGAGAAGCTGCACCGTATCAGCGCGGAGATCATCGTGGAGCGCGATTCGCAAAAAAATATCATCATAGGCAAAGGCGGCGAAATGCTTAAAATAGTAGGCACTTACGCCCGCCGTGATATGGAGGAATTTTTCCAGAAGAAGATATTCCTCGAAATGTTTGTAAAAGTGATCCCCGACTGGCGCAGTAAAAAAAATTATCTGAAACAGTTTGGGTACGAATAAATTACGATTTACGGATTACGATTTTAGATTTATGCTGATCGTATTTGTAAATTAGTACCACGTTACGAAGCGGTTTAATTCTATAAATCGTAAATCGTAATTCTAAATTCTAAAATCAAAATGAGTAACATAGTAGCCATAGTTGGCCGCCCCAATGTAGGCAAATCAACTTTATATAACCGATTGACCGAAAGCCGCAAGGCTATTGTTGATGATGTGAGCGGCGTAACCCGCGACAGGCATTACGGTGTCTCTGAATGGACTGGCCGTTCGTTTACCGTAATTGATACAGGTGGTTATGTAGCCAATTCCGATGATCTTTTTGAAGCAGCCATCCGCGAACAGGTGATCATCGCCATTGAGGAAGCCACAGTTATTTTATTTATGGTTGATGTTACCACCGGTATCACCGACCTTGATGATGAAATAGCCAGTTTGCTGCGTAAAGGCAAAAAACCGGTGTTTGTTGTCGTTAATAAGCTCGATAATACCTCGCTTTTAGCTGATTCGATGGTGTTTTATAGCCTTGGGTTGGGCGAACTGTACAATATTTCATCAATGACAGGCTCCGGTACTGGCGAACTGCTTGATGAAGTGGTAATACATTTTGATGCTGAGCAGTTGGAAGAAAATACATTACCAAAATATGCTATTGTAGGCCGGCCGAATGTGGGCAAGTCTTCGATTATCAACTCATTGATTGGTAAAGAGCGCAATATAGTTACACCAATTGCGGGTACCACCCGCGATTCTATCCATATCCATTACAACCAGTACGGGCATAATTTTATGCTGATAGATACTGCCGGCCTGCGTAAAAAAACAAAGGTTAAGGAGAATATCGAGTTTTATTCGGTAATGCGAACCATCAAGGCGCTGGAAGAAGCCGACGTGGTTATCCTGATGATAGATGCTGTTGAAGGCATCGAATCGCAGGATATCAATATTTTTCATCTTGCCGAAAAAAATAAAAAAGGTGTTGTCATCGTGGTTAACAAGTGGGACCTCATCGAAAAAAACAATAAAACCATCAAGGTTTTTGAAGAGCAGATCAGGGATAAGATAGCACCGTTTAGCGATGTGCCAATTGTATTTACATCAGTTACCGAAAAGCAAAGGGTATTAAAAGTAATCGATACCGCCAACGCTGTTTACCAAAATAAGATCCGGAAGATACCGACCTCGAAACTAAATGAGGTAATGTTGCCCATCATCGAAGCCTATCCGCCGCCATCCATAAAGGGTAAGTATGTGAAGATAAAATATATCACCCAAATAGCAGGCACATCGCCGATGTTTGCGTTTTTCTGTAATCTTCCTCAATATGTGAAAGAGCCTTATTACAGGTTTATCGAAAATAAATTACGCGAGAACTTTGAATTTTCCGGTGCGCCCATTCAGGTTTGGTTTAGGCAAAAGTAGATTTAATTTGAAGATGAGTTAATTTGAAGATTTGAAAATGAGTGATTAATTTTCAAATTTTCAAATCATCAAATCAATTTATTGCTTCCACCGCTTTTTTCAAAGTAACATCGTCACTGTTCAATGCCTCAAAATAGGCATTGTCCCCCCATTTAAAACGGGCGGCAAATGCTTTCAGCATCGTTTTAATAGCTGGGGTAGAGGTAGCTACCTCGTGCGAATCCATTTCTTTAATAGTGTTTGATGCATATAACAGGAATTTATCAAACTCATCATTGCTTACATTATATTGTTTAACAAAATCCTCAGCCGATGCAAATTTGTTTAAGGTGGGCTGCATCTTGTCGATAACGTACGCCGTAAACAGCTGTTGTTCGTCCAGTTCTTGCATTAACGACGTGTTTTGGGAAGTGTCGGCCGGTACAAAAATATCGGGCATAATGCCGCCGCCGCTAAATACTTTACGGCCACTTAAGGTATGGTAAGGTGATGGCCGCTTAAAAATGCTATCATCTAAATTGCTTTGGGCCGAAAATAACTCACCCTTTCGCATCCGCTCTGAAATTTCATTATGATAATTATCAACGCCGCCTTTGTATGATTTTTGTATCGACCTTCCTGAAGGTGTATAATATCTCGCTACGGTAAGGTTTATAGCTGATCCATCCCCGAAAGGGAACTGCTGCTGCACCAATCCTTTACCAAATGAGCGGCGGCCGACGATTGTCGCCCTGTCAAGATCTTGCAAAGCGCCGGCAAGTATCTCACTTGCCGATGCCGAATATTCATCTATCATTACTGCCAATTTCCCATCCTTAAATTCGCCCGAATCGGTAGCAAAATAATCCCGGCGTTCTTCGTGTATACCTTTGGTGTAAACAATCAGCTTATCTTTCTTCAAAAACTCATCGGCAAGCGCCGTAGCCGCATTCAGATAGCCACCGCCATTGCCCCTTATATCAAGCACCAGTTTTTTAAGGCCTTGTTTTTTAAGTTTATCAAGCGCTGCCCTAAAATCGGCATCGGTAGTTAAAGCAAACTTGCTTATTTTGATATAGCCAACTTCTGGCGCAACCATATAAGCGGCATCAAGGCTGCTCAGGTCAACATGTCCGCGCTTTAGTGAGTAAACCTTAATAGCAGGGGTGCCGGGCGCTAAAACAGAAAGCGAAATTTCGGCATCTGTATCGCCCCTGAAAACTTTATTTACCCCTTCAACGGTAAGTTTGGTGCCCGAAAACTTTTTATTGTCAACGCTGATCACTTTATCGCCTGAAATAAGCCCAGCTTTTGCAGCCGGCCCGCCGGGATAAACCTGTGTTATAAAAAGCGTATCGCGCAGCAACTGGTACTCTAACCCAATGCCGTTAAACCCACCATCAAGGTTTTCAGTGATGGATCGCGCCCGCTGAGGCTGCAAATAAAGCGAATGGGGGTCGAGGTTTTGCAACATGTTATTGACGGCAACGCCTTCAAGGCTATCCTCGTTTACCGAGTCGACATAATTATCTTTGATAAGGGTTAGTGCTTTTGATACTTTATTATCATGCCCACCCAACGAAAAACCCAGGCTATGGTTATTAAAATTACTATCACTGATATATAAACCAATAGTTATCCCAACCAACAACAGCACAATCGACCTGAAAATTATACCTGCACTTCTCTTCATATGCCACTTAATACTACAAAGTTACAGATAGTACAATAGATTTGAGATGTGAGATATGAGATTTGAGACAAAAAAATTAAAATGGTTTAATTTTTACAAATCTTATTTTAAGTCACATGTCTCAAATCTCATATGTCAGGTCTAAAATTGTGCTATAGATTTGAGATATCAGATTTAAGATTTGTTTTAATAAAATCAACCACTCACTCAATCAACCTAATCAACTACTCACCAATTTCTCAACATTTTTACCCAACTTTGCTGAAAAATTAATAGCCTTAGATGGAAAGAACGACTGAAAAGGATTCTAATTACAGCAACCTGGATAAAATGTCTGTTACAGAGCTGCTTCAAAATATAAATAAAGAAGACCAGTCTGTCCCCTTGGCAGTAAATAAGGCTTTGCCGCAAATAGAAAAACTGGTGACTATTACTGCCGGTAAAATGAAACAGGGGGGAAGGCTTTTTTATATCGGCGCCGGTACCAGCGGCCGTTTGGGCGTGGTTGATGCATCGGAATGCCCGCCAACGTTTGGTGTGCCCTTTGATTGGGTGGTAGGCATTATTGCCGGTGGGGATGGCGCTATACGCAAAGCCGTTGAATTTGCTGAAGATGATACCCAACAGGCCTGGATAGACCTGCAGGAATATAATATTAATGATAAAGATGTGCTGGTAGGGATAGCAGCATCAGGCACAACGCCTTATGTTGTGGGGGGATTGAAAAAAGCAAACGAGCACAACGTTACCACCGGATGCATTGTATGCAATAGTGGCAGTCCCGTGGCTGCGGAGGCAAAATATCCCGTTGAAGTAATCACAGGGCCTGAATTTTTGACAGGTTCCACACGCATGAAGGCCGGCACTGCACAAAAACTGGTTTTAAACATGCTTAGCACCACGGTAATGATACAATTGGGCCGTGTAAAAGGCAATAAAATGGTTGATATGCAGCTATCGAACGATAAACTTATTGATCGTGGCACAAAAATGGTAATGAAGGAAACCGGATTGGATGAGGCAACCGCAGCCGGTTTGCTGAAAAAATATGGCAGTGTGAGAAAAGCGGTAGAGAATTATAAAATTGATTAATTGATGTGCAGATTTGCGGATGTGCAAATATGCGGATGACAAGGAGGCAATTAAAACATTTGCAAATCTGCATATCCGCACATTCGCACATCGATCTTCACATCCGCACATTTGAAATTAATAAATGCACGAGATAGAACCATATTATAAATGGCGCGACGATTATGTTGCAGCGGAGGATGAATTTTCACCCTTCTACGCAACTGAATACAATGAATTTGAGTTCGATAAACAGGTATATAACTACCTGCTGCACCCGCAATGGGATTCATTCGGCTCAAATACTTTGTACATGAAAGTATTGTTTGCTGATTATGAACGTTCATACGCCATCATTGAGTTTATAGGTGAGTGGAATGATGCCATCAATAACGACATTATGCTGCTTAAACGCGAGATACTGGACCTGATGGTGGATAATGGCATTAACCATTTTATACTGATAGGCGAAAACGTTTTAAACTTCCACTCCTCCGATGATTGTTATTATGAAGAATGGTTCCAGGATGTAGAGGATGGCTGGATAGCCGGTATAAATTTCAGGGAACATGTGATCGACGAGTTTAAACGCAATAACATCGATTACTATATTAACTTTGGCGGCGAACTTGACGACCTGGGCTGGCGCACGTTAAAACCCATCCAGGTATTTAAAAAAGTGGAGGAACAGTTGATAAGGAGGCTGAGTTAGTTGATTAGAGACTGGAGATTAGAGATTAGTTGGAAAAATATAATCTTTCAATACTTTGAGTTTGCTGGCCATCGTAACCATTAAACTTTTGTCGGATCCAATGTCTAAAATATCGTATCTAATAATTAAATTTGTATAAATAATTTTAAATAAAAAATGGAAAATAATAGTCCTGATTACGTTTATAAAAACGTAACACAAATAAACGATGTTGACGCATCAAAAAAATATTTGGCCAACGTATTCTTATGGATGTTCGGCGCCCTGGCTATCTCGGCAATTTTTGCTTATGAATTTTTTATAACCCCAAGCCTTTTAGGCCTTATAGTACAGCCAACGGTTAATGGAGGCCTCGCATATACCGGATTAGGGTATGTTGCCGTTTTTTCACCATTGGTGTTTTCAATGGTTATAAGTTTTGGGTTTAACCGGATATCCTATCCTGTAATGGTATTTTTGTTCCTTGCTTACGCGGTTGTGATAGGGATCAGCTTTAGTGTACTTGGCATTGTTTATACCTCATCTTCGATATTTGGCGTATTTTTGAGTTCGGCTGTGGTTTTTGGTATTATGGCCATTGCCGGTTATACCACAAGTATAGATCTGTCAAAAATGGGATCGATCCTGATGATGGTATTTTTCGGCGCATTTGCGGTTAGCATAATAAATTTCTTTTTGGGCAGTGCGCAACTTCAATATATAATAAGTTTCGTATTCGTCATTTTAATGATCGGCCTTACCGCATATTACATGCAAATGTTAAAACGTATAGGAGCGGGTATTGAATATGGCGCAGAGGAATCGAAAAAGTTGGTTGTTATAGGTGCATTTATTCTTTATACTACCTTTATTAATTTGTTTATCTCGATGCTCCGTATTTTCGGCAGAAGGAACTAATTGAAATTAATATTTTGAAAAAAGCCGCCTGCTAACTCCAGGCGGCTTTTTTACGTATAAAAAGCTTAGGCAAGGGACTACGGCAATTGTCACCCCCAAATAAAAAGAAAAAAGGCTTGGGAGCCGGGGTTCATTAGTTGTCCTATGGCAAGTCCCTATCCTTGCATTTTAATTGTTTATTACGCATCTTTGCAATGCTTATAGAGAAAGACGGAGGGATTAGACCCTGCGAAGTCTTGGCAACCTGTGCTTACAAGGTGCCACATTCTACTCGATAGCCTCCGGGCATCGGGAAAAATAAGCGAAAGTCATACACGGCCGACTTTTCGATATAAGCTATTATTTTTTGGATTACACCGATTAATTGATGATTTCACCGATTATGGAATCCCAAAACAAAATCGGTGAAATCACAAACAAAAATCGGTGAAATCATAAAATGAGTATTAGAAACGAACTACAAAAACGCATCCTGGTAATTGACGGGGCTATGGGCACCATGATACAGCGGTACGAATTATCCGAAGAGGATTTTCGTGGCGAACGGTTTCGTGACCATGCCTCTGACCTGAAAGGGAATAACGACCTGCTGAATATTACGCGCCCGGATGTTATCAAAGCAATACACAAAGAATACCTTGATGCCGGTGCGGATATCATCGAAACAAATACCTTCAGCACCCAGCGCATCTCACTGGCTGATTATCACCTTGAAGAGCTTGCATATGAACTAAGCTATGAAGGCGCACGCATAGCCCGCGAGGTAGCTGATGAATACAATTTAAAAACACCCGGCAAACCCCGTTTTGTAGCCGGCGCCGTTGGTCCAACAAACAGGACAGCCTCACTATCGCCCGATGTAAATGATCCCGGCTATCGTGCTGTTAATTTTGATGATCTCGCCGGTGCATACTATGACCAGGTACGCGGCCTTGTTGATGGCGGCAGCGATTTGCTTATTATTGAAACCATATTCGATACGCTAAATGCCAAAGCCGCACTATTTGCTATTGACCGCTATAAAAACGAATGCAAAGCCACAGGCAAAGATTACGCGCCGTTTAGGGGATTGGGGGGCATCATGATCTCCGGCACCATAACTGATGCCTCGGGCCGTACTTTATCCGGTCAAACTGTCGAAGCTTTCTGGAATTCGGTACGCCACGCCAACCTGCTATCGGTAGGTTTAAATTGCGCTTTAGGGGCAAAAGAAATGCGTCCGCATATCGAGGAACTTTCGCAAAAGGCAGATGTGTTTATCTCTGCCTATCCAAATGCCGGGCTACCCAACGAATTTGGCCAGTATGACGAAACTGCTCACGAAACCGCCCACCAGGTAGATGAGTTTATGAAAGCGGGGCTGGTAAATATTGTTGGCGGCTGTTGCGGCACTACGCCTGAACATATAAAATGCATTGCCGAAAAGGCGGCAAAATATCCACCTCGCATCAAGCCTGAAATTGAACCATATCTGCGTTTAAGCGGCCTGGAGGCTGTTACACTTACGCCAGAAACCAATTTTGTAAACATTGGCGAACGTACAAATATTACAGGTTCACCAAAATTTTCCAAGCTGATTTTGGCTGAAGATTACGAAGCCGCGTTAACCGTTGCCCGCCAGCAGGTGGAAGGTGGCGCCCAGGTGATTGATATTAACATGGACGAGGGGATGATCGACTCCGAAGCAGTGATGGTTAAGTTCCTTAACCTTGTTGCTTCTGAGCCTGATATTGCCAAACTGCCTATCATGATCGACTCGTCCAAATGGACTGTTATCGAGGCTGGTTTAAAATGTTTGCAGGGGAAAGGTATCGTAAACTCTATCTCGCTAAAAGAAGGCGAAGAAAAATTTAAAGAATTTGCGCGCAAAATATTAAGCTATGGCGCTGCAACGGTTGTGATGGCTTTTGATGAAACTGGTCAGGCCGATTCATTGGAACGCCGTAAAGAGATATGCCAGCGGTCATATAATATATTGGTTAACGAAATAGGTTTCCCGCCGCAGGATATTATTTTTGATCCTAACATTTTAACCGTTGCCACGGGCCTCGAAGAACATAACAACTATGCAGTTGATTTTATAGAAGCAACACGTTGGATAAAAGCCAACTTGCCACACGCCAAAGTAAGCGGCGGGGTAAGTAATATTTCGTTTTCGTTCAGGGGTAACAATACTGTTCGCGAGGCTATGCACTCGGCATTTTTATACCACGCCATAAAAGCCGGGCTTGATATGGGTATTGTAAATGCCGGCATGCTGGAAGTTTACGAAGAAATACCAAAAGATCTGTTAGCATTAGTTGAAGATGTACTGCTTAACCGCCGCGATGATGCCACGGAGCGTTTGGTAGAATTTGCCGATACTATAAAAAGTAAAGGCAAAGAAATTGTACGTGACGAAGGGTGGCGTAAAGCCCCGGTTGCCGAACGTTTATCACATGCGCTGGTAAAAGGCATCATTGAATATTTGGATGATGATGTGGAAGAGGCAAGGCTGGCTTATGCAAAGCCACTTGAGGTAATTGAAGGCCCCCTGATGGACGGCATGAATGTGGTGGGCGACCTATTTGGTTCCGGCAAGATGTTTTTGCCGCAAGTGGTAAAATCAGCCCGTGTAATGAAAAAGGCTGTGGCTTATCTACTGCCCTTTATCGAGCTGGAAAAACAAAGAGTTATTGATGCAGGCGAAGATAGCAGCGGCAGCCGTGCCAATGCCGGTAAAGTTTTAATGGCCACTGTAAAAGGCGATGTGCATGATATTGGTAAAAATATTGTCGGTGTAGTTTTGGCCTGCAATAATTTTGAAGTGATAGACCTGGGCGTGATGGTACCGGCGCAAAGGATAATTGAAGAAGCTAAAAAACAGAATGTAGATATTATCGGTTTGAGCGGCTTAATTACGCCCTCGCTGGACGAAATGGTGCATTTTGCTAAAGAAATGGAGCGCGAAGGTTTTACAATTCCGCTTATAATCGGTGGCGCTACAACATCACGTATCCACGCTGCTGTAAAAGTCGATCCACATTATTCGGGCCCTGCGATACACGTTTTGGATGCTTCACGGAGTGTTACCGTTTGCAGCAGCCTGATGAACAGGGAGCAGCGCGAACCTTACGTAAAAGGCATAAAAGAAGAATATGCAAAGGCGCGCGAAGCGCATTTAAATAAAAAATCGGACAAACGTTTTGTTAGCATTGAAGAGGCGCGGCGGTCAAAATTCCAGATCAGTTTGGATGGCGATGTTGCCAATAAGCCAACCTTTACAGGGACAAAGGTATTTGAAGCTTACCCGCTGGAAGAATTGGTGCCTTATATCGATTGGACACCGTTTTTCCATACGTGGGAACTTCGCGGCAGCTACCCGAAAATATTTGATGATAAATATGTTGGTGTAGAGGCTAAAAAACTGTACGATGATGCACAGGAATTATTAAAGAAAATAGTTAAAGAAAAATTGCTACAGGCAAATGGCGTAATAGGTTTCTGGCCTGCAAACAGCGTTGGGGATGACATAGAAGTATATACTGATGACACCCGCAAAACCCTGCTTACCCACATTCATACTTTACGCCAGCAGGCTGAAAAAGTAAAAGGTGAACCCTATTATGCGCTATCCGATTTTATCGCACCAAAAGATACCGGCATACCCGATTATTGGGGAGGCTTTGCCGTAACAACAGGCATAGGCTGTGATGAACTGGTAGCCGAGTTTGAACGCGACCACGATGATTATAATAGCATTATGGCCAAAGCCCTTGCCGACCGTTTGGCCGAAGCTTTCGCCGAAAAAATGCACGAGCTGGTACGTAAAGAATACTGGGGCTATTCAAAAGGGGAAAACCTGGGCACCGATGAACTGATAAAAGAAGAATACCAGGGCATTCGCCCTGCGCCAGGGTATCCTGCTTGTCCCGATCATACCGAAAAAACAACATTATTTGAAATACTGAAAGCCGAAGACAATACCAAAATGCACCTTACCGAAAGCTTAGCGATGACGCCAGCTGCATCCGTAAGCGGGTTTTATTTTGCACACCCGCAGGCACGTTATTTCGGTTTAGGCAAGATCAGTAAAGACCAGGTTGAGGATTATGCGGTACGTAAAAACATGCCTTTAGAAGACATTGAAAGATGGTTAGGCCCGAATATAAATTATTAAGAAACAAATAACAAAGCGCTCATTGCGAGGAACGAAGCAACCTCGACATATGCAAATCAATGAACCTGTGCGTTCACCGGAGTCGTTTTATTCTACATCGGGTAGTCCGCAATGCATAGTTCAGAGCTTGCTTAGTGCCTCGCAACGACGTGGTGGAAATTGAATTACGTCAAACATGAAAATAACGGAACATATTAGTAACGCAAAGAATAAAACACTTTTCTCATTCGAGTTAATACCGCCGTTAAAAGGTCACAGTATACAAGGCCTTTATGATGCTATTGACCCTTTAATGGAATTTAAGCCGCCGTTTATTGACGTAACATCATTGCGGGAGGACTTTATTTACAAGCAGCATGAAAGCGGTCTGCTCGAAAAATTGAGTTATCGCAAACGCCCGGGCACTATTGCTATTTGCGCGGCCATCATGAACAAATATAAGGTAGATACCGTACCACACTTACTTTGCGGCGGCTTTACCAAAGATGAAACCGAAAATGGGCTTATAGACCTTCAATTTTTAGGCATTGAAAACGTGCTGGTGCTGCGCGGCGACGCCCGCCTGGCCGATGCATCATTTATACCTACTCCTAATGGCCATTGCTATGCAACCGAACTGCTGCAACAGGTAGTGAATATGAACAACGGCATATATCTGCACGAAAACAAGGGCGATAATTTAAAAACCGACTTCTGTATCGGCGTAGCCGGTTACCCCGAAAAACATTTTGAAGCACCCAACTTAAAAAGCGATTTCAAATACCTTAAACAAAAGGTAGATATGGGCGCAGGCTTTATTGTTACCCAAATGTTTTTTGATAACCAGAAATATTTTGATTTTGTAAACAGCTGCCGCGCTAACGGAATTAATGTGCCTATAATTCCCGGCTTAAAACCCATCACCACCTCCAAACAATTGGTAAACTTGTCCAAAACATTCCATATCGATATGCCCGAAGACCTTTTCGACCTCATTACCGGCTGCAAATCGGAGAAAGATGTAAAAGATGCGGGTATCGAGTGGATGATAAACCAATGCAAAGAACTGATGGCTTTCGGCGTACCTGTGCTACATTTTTATACAATGAGCAATGCCGGGCCGACAAAAAGAATTGCAGAGGCGATATTTTAAATATATCTTTCGTTCTTAAACCTGGAATAATCATAATTCATCAATATGAGAACGCTATTTATTGCCCTACTAATAGCATTGCCTGCTATTATTTTTGCCCAACCAAACTTTCATGAAGGGTACGTTATCAAAAATAACGGGGACACTTTAAAAGGATTTATCAATTACAGGGAATGGGTATACTCTCCTACAGAAATTGAATTTAAGCCAGGCAATGGCGCTGATGTTGCGAAGTTTGGTCCCGGCGCTATAAAAAGCTTTCAAATAAAGGGCCTTGAAAATTATTTTAGTTACTCAGGCCGGGTGAGTACGAACGAAAATATTTTTCCGGCCCTGCCTTACCGTCTTGATACAGCCACGCAGCAAAAGGCTGTTTTTTTAAAGCGACTGGTAGCCGGAAATAACGTTACCCTTTACTATAATAACGAACAAAATAAAAAACGATTTTTTATAGCTGAAACAAACCAGCCCCCCGTTGAACTAAAATACTATGAGTATTATGTTGCCATAGGGGGTAATGAAATATTTGACAATGTATTTAGGGGGCAATTAATATTGTTAAATAACAAATTTAAAAATGGGAGCCAAAAACTGCTGAACGCAATTGCAGAAGCAAGGTACGTTCAATCTGATCTTGAGCAGATTACGACCCGTTTAAACGATGAAAATATAAGTAGCCCGGCGGCAAGCGAAAATACAAACAGCCACCCGAAATCTGCCAGGTTTTTTGCTGGTCTGGGCGCCAATGATATTACAACCACCTATAAATATATCCAATCCGTAAACAGCGTAAGCAATAGCAGCGGAACAACTACTTCTTATGACTACGCTTCTTATCATTCTAACACCATCGCCCCTAAGATAAATTTAGGATTAGACATTTTTATAAACCCCAACGTACAACAATTTATTTTCAGAAGCGAGTTGTCGTTTTCGTATTCCAATGGGTTATTTGACCGCACTGTTGAAGCGGTTGATGGAGACTTTCTTACCTATAACTATCAATTTACGCAATATACAACCTCGTTAACGCCCCAGCTGTTGTTTAATGTTTACAATACCGATAAATTGAAATTTTATATTGATGGTGGTGTAACGTTAAATTTATCCTCTTACACATATAATAATGCGGCCGAAGTTGCTCAAAACTCGCTTCAGCTTAATTCTTTTTGGGCTTATTTCCCTTTCCAGGCCGGTGTTGTTTTTAATAAAAAAGCAGAGGTTTATTTTACCTATAGCACCGGCGCAAGCTTTTCTAATTATACTGATTTTTCGGTTTCTAACCAGTATATGTCCCTTGGATTTAAGTACCTGTTTTAGTGGTCAGTGAGCAGGTAGCCTGCGATTTAATTACAGACTGCAAATCAGAAAAGGATGCAAAGATGCAGGTATGTATAGGCTGATAAACCAATTCATAGAATTGATGACTTTTGGCGGCCACCTGTACTTCATTTTTATACCTTACCTTGAGTAACGAAGGGCCAACGAAGAGGATTGCAGATGTGAGTTTTAATTAATCGATTTGTTTGAAAATTGAACGTAAATTTATTTAAAAATAGATTTTTTAACATAATTATTTTAGAAATGCTACTTTTAGTAATATATTAAGGAAGGTAAAATAAGCATTAAATTGCTTTTATAGTTAATTAAAGAAAAATATGGCAACTAAGAAAGCAATTTGGATTTCTTGTGATCTCGGATTAAAAGGGGATTATACAGGATTATATACTTTATTAGATACATTGCAAGCTAAAGAATGTGGCGACAGTATTGCA
>JABDCF010000096.1:0-4287 GCA_013288235.1 Bacteroidota bacterium
AATGCCGCAGTTTACCAACACGCCGTGATAGTCTTTATGCCGTACAAAAATGTATTTATCAATGGTATGGCCAATAATAAGCGGCCCCAGCAGGTTCAAGGTGGAGTTTACCAATATGGCTGTCAAAGCCATCCATAAATTTCGCCGCTCATGTTTTATTAATTGCAGCAGTTTACCAAGTGACGACCATGTGGACGACTTTGGTGCGTTCGCCTGGAGGTCATTTAGATTGTAGTTCATAGTTGCTGGTGCTTTGTTGCGAATTATATATTTGTACGTATTCGGGGCTGCTGTGCATCAGTTCGTCATGTTTACCAGTGGCCACAATTTCCCCTTGCATTAACAAGATGATCTGGTCGTAGTGCTCAACAGACGCTATTTTCTGTGTTACCGATATAAGCGTTAATCCGGGGTAATTCTTTTGTACATTGGCCAGTATCTTATTTTCGGTCTGGTTATCAACCCTCGCTGTAAAATCATCCAGCAATAAAACTTTAGGATCAATGGCCAATGCCCTTGCCAGCATAATACGTTGCTTTTGCCCTCCCGAAAGGCTGGAACCGCGTTCAGATACTATTGTACTCAGTTTTTCGGGCAGTGCATCCACAAAATCTCTTAATTCTGCCGTACTTATAGCTTTTTCCAATGATTCATCGGTAACTATATCACTAAAAGCTATATTCTCGCGGATACTCATATTAAAAATAATACTGTCCTGGAAAACGAAACCAACCTGGCGATGGAAATATTCGCTGTCGTACGCTTCAATAGGGCGGTCATCAAATAATACCTCTCCCGTAGTTTGCCTGATGAGCCCGGTGAGCAGGTAAAGCAACTGGGACTTACCGGCAGCTGTTGGGCCTATGATAGCGATCTTTGACCCTGCTTTTACCTTAAACGATACATTTTTAAGTGCAGGTTTTTGCCCATAGGTTATCGAAACATCTTTCATTTCGATATTTCCATATAAAGTTTCCTTTAAAACACCTTTTTCCGATGTATCCTCTGCTGTTAAAACTCCGTGTATCCTGTTAAATGAAGCCGTGGCCTGTGCTATAATATTGCTCATAAAGCCAATTACCAGTATCGGGAATATCAGTTGCGCGAGGTAGCTGTTAAAAGCGGCAAAATCGCCGAGGCTCATGGTATTGTTGATCACAAAATGGCCGCCCAAAGCTAAAATAGACAATGAGGCAATATTTGCGGTAAAAGTAATTACCGGTATAAGGCCTGAAAAAAGCCTTAAAATACCCAAACCAATATCCTTTGCCTCGGTATTCGCCTTTAAAAATTTATCCAGTTCAAGTTGCTGTGAGTTAATTACGCGTATTAATGCCGACCCTAAGATGCTCTCGTTAATTACTTTATTCAGCCAGTCAATAACGCCGCTCCTTTTGATAAACAATACCCTCACTTTTTTTAACACATAAAAAAAGGTGCCCCCTATAACCGGGATGATGGCGATAATGCAAAGCCCGAGTTTCCAGTTAATAGTAAGTAAAAGTACGCTTGCGCCAAGGATTATAAATACCGACGATACAATTGAAACCAACGCCTGAGATACAAATAATTTGATAGAATCGGCATCGTTGGTAAGGTTGGTAAGCAATTTTGCGGGGGTTACCTGGTCTATAAAGGCATTGCTTTGTCGCGATATTTTGTCCGAAAGCCTCGACCGAAGGTCGCGTGCAACTTTTTCCGAGGTATAAGTTTGCAGGATGGTTTGCAGGTACGCAAAAATAAAGATCAGCAATACCGCAACAGTAAATGTAACCAGCGTTGGGTTTACATTAAAATGGGTATGGGTTAAATAGCTGTGTATATAAGCGTCTATACCGTGCGAAATAATTTTTGGCAGCCAAAGGGTAACGCCGTTACTAAATAGGGCAAATAAAATTAGCAGCGCAACCAAACCCCGATAGGGTTTCAGCAGGCTGAAAATGCCAGGTGACTTTGGTTTATTGTCAGGTTGTTTCTTCATTTCGCATTAATTACACTTTAACTATCGGCAAAAATAACCGCAGAATCAATGGATTTACCTGATTGCATAGAATAAATTTTTTTGCATCAGAAAAATCAAATAATACCGTTATCATCCTGACGTGCCTGGGGATGCAGACGATTGAGGAGCGTAAATATTTTAAGCGCGTTGTTGATTAAGTTAATTAAGTGAGTGGTTCGCTCGCTCGTTCCAACCCGATCAACTGCTCACCTAATCAACCCAGTCAACTTACTCCATGCGCCAATTGAAAAATAGTAAACAAGTGATGCGCTTCGTGGAGGAGGAAAAATTCTGTCCATTCTAAAACGTTCAATTTACCATATTTGGGATGAGTGCCTATGCGGTCAAGTTTATCGGGGGGCAGATGGGTGATCAAATGAAAGATAACTTCCCGGTCGGATGATATCTTTTTAAGCAGTTCATAGGTAGTAAAGGCGCAATATATTTCAAATTCATCGTCATCTTCGGCCTTGTAGGCAGCAAATTCCGGCGCATCATTGGTCAAAATTCTCCGCATCCTGTCCAAAAAAACAGGCTGATATTTGGCCAAATGGGCAATATTCTCGTGTATTGTCCATTTCCCTTTAATTACCCGCTGATTTAATTGCCTGTTATTCAGCTTTATGATAATAGAAGCAATTGTTTTATGCTGATTTTTTAGCCGTTCAGTAAGGGAAGAATAGATCATAATACTTTATTTAACGAAGTTTTATGAAAATAGTTGACATGTTTTTTCAAATTATCGGAGCGTTTTCAGAATTCACTTATTAGTTTTCCCAATGTTTTCAGGCTCCTTTCAATCTCATCATTGTAAGGTATCCCAAAACTTATCCTTATAAAATTTGTAAACCGGCTGTCTGTGCTGAATATTTGCCCTGGCGAAATACTGATATTATACGCTAAAGCCTTTTCGTAAAGCTCAAAAGCATCGATCTTTTTATTGAGCTCAATCCACAAGCCATACCCACCCTCCGGCCTGCTCACTTTAATATCGGTCGGAAAATATTCCGCTATTGCCTGGGTGTACCGCAGGCATTGTGTGTACAATGCTTTGCGCAGTTTACGCAAGTGCAGGTCATAACGGCCTGTTTCTAAAAAATGCCCTATAGCGGCCTGCGTTGGCGAAGCCGATGAAAGTGCATGGATTAGTTTAAGGTTAATGACCTGTGCCTTGAATTTACCCGGGATACACCAGCCCACCCTATAACCCGGCGCCAATGATTTTGATATGGATGAACATAACATTACCAAACCCTGCTTATCGAAGCTTTTGCAGGTACGCGGCCTTGTTTTGCCAAAGTACAACTCGCCATAAATGTCATCCTCAATCAAGGGCACTTCATGCTTTGCCAATAACTCGACCAGCCGCTTTTTTGCTTCGTTTGGCATACAGTAACCTAAAGGGTTACTAAATGTTGGCACAAACAGGCAGGCTTTAATTTGCTTTTCGCTGATGGCATTTTCTAAAAAATCAAGATCAAGTCCATCAACCGGATCAGTAGGTATTTCAATTATTTTAAGGCCGAGGCTTTGGATGGTAGTAAATATGCCGAAATAAGCGGGGCTCTCTATAGCGACCACATCACCGGGTTTTGTTACCGCGCGAAGGCAAAAAACCAGTGCCTCCATGCATCCCTGGCTGGTAACCACATCATCAGGCAATATATTGCCGCCCCAGCTAAAGGCCAGCCGCGCAATTTGCTTGCGCAGGTTTTCATTTCCCTGTATCGAATCGTAATTTATACAGCTGTTATTACTCAGCCGAATAGCTTCCATCATCGATTTGTTGAGCTTTGCCTGCGGCAGCAAGGATAAGGCAGGCGCCGACCGTGATAACCGTACAATACTATCGCCGGAAAAATTACGATAAACCAGCTCGATCATCTCGTCGAGGCTAAGCTTTTTGCTTTCCCTTACTTGCCTTTCCGGTTTGCGCTCGTCAAACGACCGTGCGGGCGTATATCTGACATAATAACCCGATTTCGGCCTGGCCTCTATTAACCCTTTTATCTCTAACTGAACATATGCCTTATAAGCCGTGCTCAGGCTTATGCCCTGCTCACTGCTTAATGCCCGCACCGATGGTAATTTTTCGCCGGTTTTTAATAGTTGCCCACGTATCTGACTGCCTAAGCGCTCGGCTATTTGCAGGTACAAAAAATCTTCGTCGTGTACCGGGGTTATAGTTGAATTGTCTCTCATCATTATAATAGCAAGAAGCGGGTTTCAAATAATAAAGCTAATCAGGAACTTTGGTGAAGAGAATCAAGATTTAAGAACCAGGA
>JABDCF010000096.1:4297-16438 GCA_013288235.1 Bacteroidota bacterium
CAAAGGCGGCGGTAAATCAGGCGGAAACTCGGGAGGGTAGGTCTGAAGAGCCAGGAAGCAAGAATCAAGAGCCAAAATAAAATGGGCGCTTGCTTCTTTTCCCTTCTGCCTCTCTTGATTCCTGGTTCTTGCTTCTTGACTCTTACCCACCCCATCTGTTATGCGCAAAAAATAATAAATCTGTATCTGTTTTATTAATAAATTATATTTCATTTTTGTACCGATATAAAATATCATGAAAGAAACCATAACAAAACCGGAAATTGGATTAGACCCCGCCGACTGGAATGACATTAAAACTTTAGGCCACCAGATCATTGATGATATGGTTGATTATTTAAAAAATATAGGCGAAACAAAAGTATGGACGCCAATTCCGCAACAGGTTAAGGATGAGTTCAAAAAGCCTGTCCCTCATCAGCCCTCGGATATTTTTGAAATATATGAAGAGTTTAAACAAAACATTCTTCCTTACCCAGCTGGGAATATCCATCCAAAGTATTTCTCGTGGGTCCAAGGCACCGGTACGCCAATGGGCGCATTTGCCGATCTGCTGGCTGGCGTTATGAACAATAATGCCACCATCGGCGAACAAAGCGCGTTATATGTGGACAAACAGGTAGTAAACTGGTGTAAAGAGCTGATGAATTATCCCGCCGATGGCAACGGGATATTGGTTAGCGGCGGATCGATAGCCAATATTACCGGCCTTATAGTTGCCCGTAATACCATCATTCAAAATGCAAAAAACGCCGGCGTATATGCTGCCAACGGTAAATTAACCGCCTATTGCAGCGCAGAAACACACAATTGCCTCGGCAAGGCTGCCGAAGTTATCGGCATTGGCAACGAGCAGTTAAAAAAAATACCTGTAAATGAACGCTATGAAATTGATGTTGAGGCACTGAAAAGCAAAATACAAGAAGATAAGGCCAATGGTTATATCCCTTTCTGTATCATCGGCAATGCCGGTACGGTAAATACCGGCGCAATTGACCCGCTGGATGAGCTTTTGCAAATAGCACGGGACGAAAAAATATGGTTTCATATCGATGGCGCTTTTGGGGCGCTTGCAAAGCTGGTTCCTGAATACCAGAAAAGATTAAAAGCAATCGAAGAAGCCGACAGTGTAGCATTCGATCTGCATAAATGGATGTATATGCAATACGAGGTTGGTTGTGTGTTGTTTAAAAATGCAGCTGCACACCGGGCAGCATTTGCAACTGCTGTTAACTACCTTACGGCGCATGAACGGGGTTTGGCTGCCGGGCCCGAAACGATATCCAATTACGGCATGGAGCTTTCACGGGGATTTAAATCGCTAAAAGTTTGGATGTCGTTAAAAGAACATGGGCTGGATAAATATTCGGCGATGATAGCCCAAAATATCGACCAGGCGTTTTATTTGGGAGAACAGATAGAAAAACAGGGTTCGTTGGAATTAATGACGCCGGTGACTATGAACATTGTGTGTTACCGCTATAATCCGGGTGGCTTAGATGACATCCAATTAAACGCTTTGAATAAAGAGCTGCTGATGCGCATACATGAGTTGGGTGTTGCCGCACCATCGAGTACCCTGCTCAATGGCAAATATGCTATACGTGTGGCCAATACCAACCACAGGACGAGGCGTAACCATTTAGATGAAATGATAGCGGGCACTATTGACATTGGCGATGCTTTGATGAAAGAACATGAAGCCAGTCAGTTCAAATTTGATTTTTTGACAGTTGTAAACGCTAAAATTTAATTTTCTATGTCGACTCAACTTGTTATACGGCCGGTTGCCGTTGAGGATTATGACCAATGGCTACCTTTATGGGAAGGTTACAATGCATTTTACGGACGCTCGGGCGCCACTGCACTTGAAAATGAAATTATCCAAACCACATGGATCCGTTTTTTCGATTCGCAGGAACCTATGCATGCACTTGTTGCTGAGCTTGACGGCAAACTCGTTGGCCTGGCACATTATATTTTTCATCGTAGTACAATTTTTATTAGCCCTGTCTGCTATTTGCAGGACTTATTTACGGCCGAAATGACACGCGGAAAAGGTGTAGGAAGGGCTTTGATCAACGGTGTTTATGAAGAAGCTAAAATTGCAGGGACGCCCCGTTTATACTGGCAAACGCACGAAACAAATTATACCGCTATGCAGCTTTATGATAAAGTGGCCGAAAAGTCGGGTTTTATAGTTTACCGCAAGATGATGTGATTTTAAATTTCTATTTTGTTAACAGTTAAAACAATATATAATGACCCTGAATTTTGATCCCAAAGAAGAATATATACTTGAAGATGAACGCGTACTTTTAAGGCCATTAAAAGAGACTGACCTGGAGATCTTCTTGCCTTTTGCCATCAACGAACCTGATACCTGGAAATATTCCGGGATAAGCGCAAAGGGTGAAGGTGGCATGAAAACTTATGTAAATGCGGCTCTTAGCGGCAGGGCCGATGGAAAGGAATATGCTTTTATTGTATTTGATAAACAATTAAATGAATATGCCGGCAGTACCCGTTTTTATGATATACAACCTGCTAATCAAGCACTACAATTGGGATATACCTGGTACGGCGGGAAATATCGTGGAACCGGGTTAAACAAACATTGCAAGTTTTTATTATTACAATTTGCCTTTGAAACTTTGAATGCCGAACGGGTTGAATTTAGAGCTGATGCAAGAAATGACCGCAGCATTGCGGCCATGAAAAGTATAGGCTGTACCGTAGAAGGTATTTTGCGCAGCAATATGCCATTATGCGACGGTGGCCGCAGAAATTCGATTGTGTTGAGTATTTTAAAAAATGAGTGGGAGAGTACTGTAAAAGAAAATCTTAAAAAGCGACTTTAGGGACTGGTTAGATTTGTCAACTTTTAAAAAGTTGACAAATCTTTCCCCGAAAAGGATTACAAAGTTAATCCCTCCGGTTCCTTACCCAATTTGAAATTTCTTCGTTGACAACAACATTAGCAGTGCTAACATGCTGTTCACCCAACAATTTTTCCATTATCAGCGCAGCTATCATTGCTTCATCTTCCGTGCTATTCTGTAATGATCCGGGTGTAAAATATTTCTTTACAAAATGGGTATCAAAATTGCCTGATGCAAAGGCTTCATGCTGCATTACAAATTTACCAAAGCCTAACGTGGTGGTAATGCCTGTGATCTGGTACTCGTCAATAGCCCTTAGCATTCGCTCAACGGCTTCTTTACGGTCTTTACCATAGGTGATCAGCTTGGCTATCATCGGGTCGTAATAAATAGGGATTTCCATACCTTGTTCAAAGCCGTCATCTACCCTAACGCCGGGGCCTTTGGGCGTTATATAGGTTTGCAGCGTACCAATATCCGGCAAAAAGTTATTATCAGGGTCTTCGGCGTAAACACGCAATTCTATGGCATGGCCATTTATTTCCAGGTCTTCCTGTTTAAAACTCAGCGCTTCGCCCCTGGCAACGCGTATTTGTTCTTTTACCAGGTCGATACCAGTTATTAATTCCGACACCGGGTGCTCCACCTGTAAACGTGTGTTCATCTCCAAAAAGTAGAAGTTTAAATTCTCATCCATAATAAACTCCACCGTACCCGCCCCGGTATAGTTTACTGAACGGGCCACGTCTACCGCGCATTTGCCCATTTGTTGCCTGATTTCGGGCGTTAATACGGATGACGGCGCTTCTTCTATAACTTTCTGGTGCCTGCGCTGTACCGAACAATCGCGCTCGAACAGGTGTACTATATTGCCATGGGAATCACCAAGCACCTGTATCTCAATATGCCGTGGCGATGAAACATAACGCTCGATAAAAACCGAGCCATCGCCAAAGGCCGAAACAGCTTCGGAAACCGCCAGCTGCATTTGTTCTTCAAAATCTGCCGCACTTTCAACTATGCGCATGCCTTTGCCGCCGCCGCCTGCGGCGGCTTTTATCAGAATAGGGAAACCAACCTCAACGGCGCGTAACTTAGCATCGTTGATATCAGTAATGGCTTCTTCGGTGCCGGGCACCATGGGGATATTATATTTTAATGCAGCCGCTTTCGCAGATAGCTTATTGCCCATTACCTCCATCGCTTCTGGCGAAGGGCCTATCAAAATCAAACCTGCCTCGCGCACCTGCCTTGCAAAAGCTGCATTCTCACTTAAAAACCCATAACCAGGATGGATGCCTTCGGCTCCTGTTTTACGACAGGCTTCAATGATCTTGTCCCCAACCAGGTACGATTTACTTGATGGCGCTTCACCAATATGAACGGCTTCATCTGCATAACGCACATGCAGGGCGTCACGGTCTGCATCCGAATAAACGGCTACGGTTTTTATACCCATTTCGCGTGCAGAACGCATTACCCTTAAAGCTATTTCGCCGCGGTTGGCTACAAGTATTTTTTGCATAGCAACAAATGTAATGGATTTGCTAAATTTTTACAGCCTATTGTAATTATCTATCTACCGGGCCGGCCACTTATTTAATCTCATCAATAGTGTAATGTATATTATCCTGCAACGCAGGAAGCGCTTTCCAGTTTAAAGATTTTGATTCGATAACCCATTTTTCATTGTTATTAAACATCAATTTTAAAGCCCCTGTCTTTTCAACATAGTCGTACGCAACTACTACCTTCTTTTTGTTATAATCTTGTAGCGTCAGTTGTTTTTTTACGGGATCTATTTCAAAAAAGTAATCGGTCATTTTATCATCGTTTTGCTGAAAAATAATATAACCGTTTCTGTGTATGAAAAATCTTTTGTACGGAAAATCACAATTGTTTAATGTGTCGTTGTCAATTACAAATCGCGTTACGCTATATGCGCCATGTAAAAAGGACGTTCAGCATTATCGTCGTTAAAATTACCTGCCGAAATGTATGGGGATAAGCTATAGCAGATTAAGCCAATACTCAAAAATACGCTAATCCATTTATAAACGCCGTTTGTATGCTGCGGTGAAGTTATTAATTGGGCTTGTTTATGCCTGACAAAAAAAGCATATATAATTTCCAGGTATGGATAAACATTAAATACTACAACTCCCAGGAGAAATGCAGTAAAGGTTTTTACAGAAATATCGAAGCTAAAGTTTATTAAAAGAATATTTACAAGGACCCCTATCGCCAGGCAAAACCCGAATATCCTGGTCCGCTTAACAAGGATTAAAATAGCCGTTAAAACTTCGATAATACCCGTTACGAGTGAATAAGTATATGATGTGCCGATTGTACTCCAGTACAAAATATCTTTGGTTAAATTACCAAAATTGGTGTACAGGATATTTGGCTCCGGCAGATAGAATTGTTGCTTAAATATTTTATCAAAGCCATATTTCAAAAGGATAGCCGCAACATAATAAGCTGATAAGGACTTGAAGAAAGGGATAATTTTAGAAGAATTGACCTTAAAAACATTCAATAACAAAACCACAAAAAACGATATGGCTAATAATAACCACAGCAATATATTTAAGCCGACCGTGTCCGAAGAAAAATCAATACGCTGTATCGCATAGGCAAAAAAATGATCTTGTATAAAAGCGACCGGTTTTAAAAAGAAGAACCTGGTTAACAGGTATTGAAAATCTAAACCATAAAACGTTAAAGGGATAAATAAAAATCCTAAAATAAAAAACAGTGAAAGTGCTTTATTAAGATAGGTTTTTAACATCCAAAACGTTTCAATTATACTGTTAAATTATTTTTTTTGCGGGGCCCTTTTTTGTTTGAATTTTTTATCGAAACCAATAAAAAAGGTACTGTCTAATTTAACAAATCTGTACCTCTTCCTGTACATTGCGCGGACATCTGTTTTCAAACTATCAGCATTGTTGGCCAAAAAGAAATCGGCATAGGCCGCTTTAGTGAGTGTATCCCTAAAATAGCCAATATCCCGTGGCTTATCATTTCCCTGTCTATAAATATTATAGGCTTTTCCAAGGATAATGATTTTGTTATTGCCTTTTAATATAATGGTATCAATTTTATCGATATGCTGAAGCGGCGGGTTCCCAAAATTTGAATCGCAAATATCAAAAAGATCATGCTCAATGGCGGCGCGGAAATTTGCAGTATTCCCTGAATGGCTTCTAAAGGAGATTAGTTTTGTTTGCCCAAAACAAGTTATAGAAAAAAAGCAAGCAGCAATACAGATCAATCTTTTCATTTTCAATAGCTTAATAATCAAAAGTACAGAATAAACGAAAATGTATCAGCTAAATTGTTGAAGCAATTATTGCGCAAGCACTTCCAGGGACGCAAAGCATTGCGTCCCTACGATCGGTCATTCTTACTTTCGGACTTTACTGACTCCCGGGCTTTCGGACTAACTGCTATAATTCGGCGCTTCTTTGGTTATAGTAATATCGTGTGGATGGCTTTCGCGCATACCAGCCGCTGTGATACGTACAAATTTTGCTTTTTGCAGGCCTTCTATAGTAGCGGCACCGCAATAGTGCATCCCGGCGCGTAATCCGCCTATGTATTGATAGATCACTTCAGCAAGGGTACCTTTATAAGGTACACGGCCAACTATACCTTCAGGGACCAGTTTGGTAACCACATCGGTATCATCCTGGAAATAGCGATCTTTCGAGCCTTTATCCATCGCCTCAACCGAGCCCATCCCGCGATATGATTTAAATTTACGGCCTTCGTATAAAATAGTTTCGCCCGGTGATTCTTCAACCCCCGCAAATAAGGAGCCTGCCATAATGGAACTTGCACCAGCGCCAATTGCTTTCACAATATCGCCGGTTTGTTTAATGCCGCCATCAGCAATAACCGGTACCCCCCTGCCCTGCAATGCTTTTGCACATTCGTAAACAGCAAACAATTGCGGAACGCCTACACCTGCCACAATGCGCGTAGTACAAATTGAACCGGGGCCAATACCTACTTTCACGGCATCAGCGCCTGCATCAGCAAGCGCTATAGCACCTTCGGCGGTGGCCACGTTGCCTGCTATAATTTGCAAATCGGGGTACATTTGTTTTACCAGTTTAACCATGTCAAGCACACCTTTTGAGTGGCCATGCGCTGTATCGATGGTAATTACGTCAACACCGGCTGCAACAAGGGCTTTTACCCTGTCCACATTCTCAGGTGCAACGCCTACCGCAGCGCCAACACGCAAACGGCCAAATCCGTCTTTACAGGCGCTGGGGAAGTTTTTAAATTTCTGTATATCCTTAAAAGTTATCAGTCCGCATAAATTACCGTCTTTATCAACTACGGGCAGCTTTTCGATTTTGTGGTTTTGTAGTATTTCTTCGGCTTGGATAAGTGTAGTGCCTTGCGGCGCCGTTACCAGGTTAGTGCTGGTCATTACCTCGCTAACCGGGCGGTTCATTTCTTTTTGAAAGCGAAGATCGCGGTTGGTAATGATGCCTTTTAGTTTTTTATCTCCGTCAACAATCGGTATCCCTCCTATCCTGAATTCACGCATTATTTTAACAGCATCAGCTACAATTGATGACTCATGCAGCGTTACCGGGTCTTGTATCATGCCGCTTTCCGAGCGTTTTACTTTGCGCACTTCGTCAGCCTGCGCCTGTATGCTCATGTTTTTATGCAGAATGCCAATGCCGCCCGCCTGCGCAATAGCAATAGCCAAAGCAGATTCGGTAACTGTATCCATAGCAGCAGAAAGAATAGGGATATTTAACCTTATTTTTTTTGTAAGCCACGAGCCGGTGTCAACATCACGCGGTAAAACTTCAGAGTAAGCAGGGAGGAGTAAAACGTCGTCGTAAGTTAAACCTTCGGCAACAAATTTTGAGGAGTCTAATTGCATAGCAAATAATTGTTATTTGCCGGACAAAGGTAATATTTAATTTCGGATTTGGGAATTTGGATTTGGGAATTGTTAGACGATTTGAAAAATATGTCAATTTGATGATTTGAAGATTATTGCCGCTTATTCTAAATTACCGACGAAACTTACTCAAACTTAACCATCGCCTTTGGAAAGCGATCGAGCCCTGGATTGTGTACGCTCGGTGAATAATACAAATTAAAAACAAGGGGTATTACCTGGATCGTTTTTACGGTATGCCCTTTATAAAAGGCGGGGAACCAATTGCCATCTTCCCAAAGTTTAACAACCCTCAGTACCTCGCTATCATAGATATTATTGGTGCTTTTTAATATCTTAAAGTCTTCTAATCTTCCGTACTCATTAATGTTAAAGGAAACAATAACACGATAAACGCTACCACTATTTTTATTGGGTAGCGGCCAGGGCATCTTAAAATTTTTTGCTATTATCTGCTTTAATGTATCCATACCCTCTATGTGAATAAAAGGTTTATCCATCGCCGTCGTAATAGTATCCTGTGTATCAATTATTGTAAATAACTCATCATTTTTACCATAATCCGTTATTTTCTTTTGGGTGTAATCGTATTTATAATCAAGCTGGCCGTTGTTTTTCCTGAATACCCATTCCCCCCGCCTGGCCCCATTTACATAATTACCCTCATTAATAATAATCGCACTACTGTCATTATGAGCGTAAGTTTTCCAGTTGCCTGATCTTACGCCGGCTGTATAACTTCCTTGTTGCTGTATGTTACCTTTTAAATCGTAATAATTCCAGGTGCTGTCTTTTTGATTGGTTTTATAATTACCTTCTTCCAACAGGGTGTTATTATAGCTGGCAAACTCCTGGTACAAACCTTGTTTTATTTTGGAGTTTGATGCCAAAACGTGATATTGCTGTATGAGGCCACCGGTTTGATCTTTTACAAAAGTAAGCGGCTGTGCAATTGCAATGATTGGCAGTAGATTTATGAAAAGAAAGAATTTAAATGATTGTACCATGATAACGGTTTAGTTAACGCTAAGTTACTGGTTCCTTCCGATAATTATATAAAATTTGTCAAAAAGCCTGCCACTTGATAATGCGGAAAGACCTTAATAATTTTAATAATGGCCTTTTAGTGAGAAGATAGTAAGAATAACAATCTCTTTTTTATCATTAACCTCATAAACCAACCGATGTTCATCGGTTATTCTTCGAGACCATGCACCCGACAATTTATATTTCAAAGGTTCCGGCTTACCTATTCCTTCGTATGGGTTTTCTTGTATAGCTTCAATAAGCTTTTGTATTTTGTTTTGAATGATTTTATTGCCTGACCTTTTCCAGTATTTTAAATCCTCAACAGCCCTTGGAGTATAAATTATTTCCATAGGTCTTCAGTGGCTATCCTGATACCTTTTCCGTTTTTAATATCTTCCCTACCCTGTAGTATCTTTTCAACGAACTCAGGATCATATGGACTTTTTTCAGAAGTAAAATCAATTTTCATCGCTTTAATAAAAGCCTTCAAAGCTGTTAATTGTTCCTTCGTTTTTGGTTGTACAATCAGCGTTTCCATATACAAAAATAAACAATAATTTAAATATCTTTAGATTATGGCATAGAATTTCAGGGTGTAATCAAAGGTAACAATTCCTAAATCGAACATCCGAAATCCAAAATCTCTCAATACTTCCCTACGATTACTTTATAAAAATTATCAAAATTCAAATAAACATTCGCCAATTGCTGCAACCTGTCGGCTGTAACCGTTTTTACCGTATCCACATACCTATCGTAATAATCATAATCCAAACCGGCGAAATACAGGTTTTTAAATTTATCGGCGTGGGAAAGCACATTTTCAAGACTGCCTAATAATGAGCCAAGCATAAAATTGCGCACCAGCGAAAGTTCTTCAGTGGGGATAAGTTCGGTTTTTAATAAATTAAGCTCTTTTTCAATTTCGGTAATAGCAGCTTTGCATACATCAGCCCCTACTTCGGTTGCTATAAAAATAGCCCCCCCTTGTTTTAACGATGACATTCCCGACCCAATACCATAGGTATAGCCTTTATCCTCGCGGATATTGGCCATAAGCCTCGAACCAAAATAACCGCCTAAAACTTTACAACCTTGCAATATTTCAACTTTGCAACAACCTTATAACCTTACAACATTTCAACCTTCCAACCTTACAACAACATCAACAAAAATTCTACATTTGCATTCCTACAATATAATAGAATTTTATACATGGTTAAATTCAACCGTTTTACTTTAGATAATGGCCTGCGGGTTATTGTTCACGAAGATAGCACTACGCCGATGGCCGTACTCAATATTTTGTATGATGTTGGCGCACGCGACGAAAACCCCGAACAAACAGGCTTTGCACATTTGTTTGAACACCTGATGTTTGGCGGCTCGCTAAATATCCCCGATTATGACCAACCCCTGCAACGTGTAGGCGGCGAAAATAACGCCTTTACCAGTAACGATCTTACTAATTACTACATCACCCTGCCTTCGGCGAATATTGAAACCGCTTTTTGGCTGGAGAGCGACCGTATGCTTAGCCTGGCTTTCAGCAAAAAGAGTTTGGAGGTACAGCGTAATGTGGTGATAGAAGAGTTTAAGCAACGCTATCTTAATCAGCCTTACGGTGATGTTTGGCTTAAACTGCGGCCAATGGTATATAAAAAACATCCCTATCAATGGGCAACCATCGGTAAGGAGATAAAGCATATTGAGGATGCAAAAATTGAGGATGTAAAAGCATTTTTCAAAAAGCACTATAACCCGCAAAATGCTATTATGGTTGTCGGCGGCGATGTGAAAACAGCTGAAGTAAAAAAACTTGCCGAAAAATGGTTTGGGCCAATACCTGCGGGTGAAAAATATCACCGCAACTTGCCGCAGGAACCAGAGCAGCACGAAGAGCGCCGTGATACCGTTACCGCCAAAGTGCCGCTGAATGATGTTTATATCGCTTTCCAGATGGGCGACAGGCTGGATGAATCGTACTATGTGGCTGAATTGATTTCAGATATCCTTTCGCGGGGCAATTCGTCACGGTTGTACCGAAATTTGGTTAAGGAAAAACAATTATTCAGCGAAGTGCATGCTTATATGACAGGCAGCCTTGATAAAGGCATGTTTGTGTTTGAAGGCAAACCGCTTGAAAATGTAACTACTGAAGCAGCCGAAGCAGCTATTTGGGAAGAGTTAGAGCGATTAAAAACGGAAGAAGTACCCGCTGATGAACTTACCAAGGTCAAAAACAAAACTGAGTCGACGATGATATTTTCAGAAATGTCATTGCTGGACAAGGCTATGAACCTGGCGCAGTTTGAATTGCTTGGCGATGCAGATATGCTTAACAAAGAAACAGGGAAATATATTGAAGTGACCGCTGCGCAGATAAAAGCGCTGGCCAATAAAATATTCAGGAAAGATAATTCAACAACGCTTATTTATTTGGCGGAGAAAGTTGCCTGAGCAAGTCCTGATAACTAAAAAATTATAAAATTTGTGACGGAAAAGACCTCCGGTTGGCCTAATAACCAATAACGTAATGACTAATGACCAACCTAATGACATTAAATAGAAAAACAGCGCCCGCATTTGGGGCGATAGATAACATAAACTTATTGCATCCTGGCCATCAAAAACTGGATAACGGCTGCAATGTTTTTTGCTTTAACTCCGGCGACCAGGAACTGGTGCGTATCGAGTGGGTGTTTGCCAACCAACGCTTCAACCCAGACAAGCCATTGCTGAACGTTGCCGTTAACACTATGCTTACCGAAGGGACGGCCAGTTTAACCTCGTCGCAAATTGCAGATAAGGTTGATTTTTACGGCGCCTTTTTACAGGTTGATTATGGTTACGATAATTCGCAGGTTACGCTTTTTAGCTTAAATAAGCATTTGAAGCATACGTTGCCTGTTATTAAAGATATTATCACCAATTCTATTTTCCCTGAAAAAGAATTGGAAACATATATCCGCAACCAGCAGCAAAAGTTGCAGGTGAGCCTGCAAAAAAATGACTTTGTTGCCCGCCGTGTGTTTAACAATGCATTGTACGGGAATACTTTATATGGTTTAGGCGCTGATGCAGATACTTTTAAAACCCTGCGCCGCGAAGATATGCTGGCGCATTTTAAACAAATGTACCAGCCGTCGAATTGTACGATAATTATTGCAGGTAAGATTGAACCAAATATACTTGAACTTATTACAAATACTTTTGATAAGGATTGGGCAAATTCAACGGTAAAACCTGATTCCAGTCAGCCAGAGATAGAAGAAGCGGTTGAGCATTTTTATT
>JABDCF010000097.1 GCA_013288235.1 Bacteroidota bacterium
TTGCAGCATTCGGCCAAAATAATCAGTCGGCAGCAATTATAGATACCGCTTCAAGGGCGGCAGTTTTTGCCCCGGGAGTAGTTTCTTCGCCGTTTGAAGAGGCGGCGGCAACTTTTTCGCCTGATGGCAATACTGTATATTTTTTCCAGGGCGCCATTTATAATACTGTGTGTTTTGCTAAAAAGGAGAACGGTAAATGGGCTACGCCCGAAGTGGCGTCCTTTTCGGGGCGCTGGAGTGATTGGGACCCATTTTTAAGCCCTGATGGAAAGCGGATATTCTTTGTTTCAAACCGCCCGTTAACAGATTCGGACCAAAGCAAGCCGCAAAGAAAAAGCCATATATGGTATGCTGATAAGTCGTCGGGGGACAGCTGGTCGACACCGAAATACATCAATGAACCTTTCAATTTAGATGGCATCGGTAATTATGCGCCTTCGGTCAGCAATTCTGGTACGCTTTGTTTTTATTCGCCTGCGCGGGATAAAACTGTAGGAAAAAGCTATTATACCAAATGGCTTGGCGATCATTACGGCGAAATAAGGGAACTTGCTTTAAACGGCGCCAATGAAGTAGGCGACCCTTTTATTGCCCCTGATGAAAGCTATATCATATTTGTGAGCGGCAATGACCTTTATATAAGTTACCGCAACGGGGATGGTTGGACTACCGGCCAAAAATTAGGCCCCGAGGTTAATAATGGCAACTCCAATTTCGACCCAACTGTTTCGCCGGATGGAAAAATGCTTTATTATTCATCAGCGCGTGTAAAAGGCTTTTATAAGCGTGACACAAACAAAGCGCTTAATTATACTGAAGTGCAGGCCGAGATGCAAAGCATTTTTAATGGCCGGTCGAATATATTGATGATCCCTATAAATATCACAAAACCTAATCATTAAAAGCTATGCAAGTTGTTTGGTATCTCATCCTTTTAGTAGTTGGCGGGCTTTTAAATTTCGTAATTAAGCCTAAGATCGGATTTGTTTACTGTGTTGCATCAATTTATATTTTTCTGGCGCTGCTGATCAGCGTTAGCCTATGGCTGTTTTACTTTGCCGGTATAAAAAATGCATTCATCACAGCTGTTTTATCATTCGCGCTAACCTGGGGGGGACACCCAGGCCATTTAATACTTGGCTATTTAACTATTTATATACTATTGCAATTAAGGGTAAAAGATGTTTTAGCCGATAATTATCAATTAAAAAAATTGATCCGCTCAACTTTATGGGCAGTTAC
The DNA here is from genome assembly GCA_013288235.1 of Bacteroidota bacterium. Taxonomy (GTDB): domain Bacteria; phylum Bacteroidota; class Bacteroidia; order Sphingobacteriales; family Sphingobacteriaceae; genus Mucilaginibacter. Next base: position 1,243 of record JABDCF010000097.1, read on the forward strand.
AATTTTAACGGGCAGTACATTTATTTTAGCTACAGTAGGCAAGGCTCAAAACATGGCTTATATGGAGGCATTTTTTAAAGCTTCGGGGTATGCCAACTGGTTCCTGTATTTTATAATGGCGGCGGAAACCCTTGGGGGTTTTGGGGTTTTGCTGCATTTTAAACTTAAAACGGGACCATTGGCTACCGCCGGGCTTTTATTGATAATGGCCGGCGCTGTTTATACCCACTGGCACAACCGCAACCCTTTTTCAGATTCGTATGCGGCGGTAAGCCAGTTTATTACACTATCTGTAATGATGGTTATCTATTATTTCGAACAGCAGGCTGACCGTAAACCGGCAATAGCAGCAACCATGAATTATTAAATAACGAGGTATGATACTTAATAACAAACCATGCAAATTTTACTGTTTAATAGCCTGTTAGTCGTCGGTGGCACCATTGCTTATGTTAAAAAAGCTAAGTTCAGGTTTGTTCGTCACCTGGCTGTGGTTTATATTTTTAATTCGATGATAGTCAGCATCGGCTCGTGGCTGTTTTATTGCGCGTCAATACAAAACGGCCTTATAACAAAAACCTTATCGTCACAGATAAACTGGATTAGCGATGTGGGATTTGTAATGCTCGGCTATTTAATGGTAAATATTTTATTGGCCTTAACATCACACGAAAGTGATGAAAACCAGGTAAAAAAGATTATTGGCTTAACGTTATGGGCGGTTACTATTCTAACCGGGTTCTCGTTTATAACTGAAAGTTACTGGAAAGCGGAAAACTTTTGCAAAATGACGGCCTTTTTTAACGCTTCGGGGTATAACACCTGGTTCCTGTATTTTATAATGATAGCCGAAGGCCTTGGCGGAGCAGGCTTATTGCTTCATTCCTGGCTAAAAACAGGGCCGGTAGCTGCCGCCGGGTTGATGTTAATTATGATTGGGGCACTCTATACGCATAACCACAATAACGATCCATTTTCACAATCGTACCCCGCGTTAAAGCAGTTTTTTATACTCGCAATAATGCAGGCCATCTATTATTTTGAGCAGGTGGCCAGGCCCAAACCGTTGAATTTTATTATCCCGGCTAATAATTGACTATTTGAGTCATTAATTTTTATAAAGAAAATATAAATGTCTCAGTCATCAGTATGATGGTGTAGGCTGGCTTTTGCTCTGCAAATCATACTTTTTACAACATATTACAAACCAACAACATTCTTTTTTATAAACTTGCACTATTAAGTCTATAGTCTTAAGTCCAAAGTTGTAAGTCAAAACTATTTCGCTTTGATTTTCCCCGGAAGTTAAGGCTACATACTTAAAACTTTAAACATAAAATGGATAATCAATTTTACCGGCATATCTTCGACAAGCACCAGCATGTTGAGGCCATACCTTCAAATAAAGAAATTACGGCATGGGCGTTGCAGGTGATCAGGCTGTTATTTCCCGAACAGTCGAAACAGGTTTATGTTGATGTCCAGCAGTTGAAAGACGAATTCATCCGTCTTGAAAATGAGCTTGCGTTTATAATGAATGCCACAAAGGCCTGCCAGAATTGTGATAATGAGATGCTGGCCAAAGATTTTTTTTACCAGGTTCCCAAGCTTTACGAATTACTGAATACCGATATACAAGCCATATTTAACGGCGACCCGGCCGCGCAAAGCGAGTTTGAAGTGATACGCACCTATCCGGGCTTTTTTGCCATATCGTTTTACCGGCTGGCACATAGTTTATATGAACACAATATTCCGTTGCTGCCGCGTATCCTTACCGAATACGCTCACTCGCGAACAGGTATCGATATCCATCCGGCCGCCGAAATTGATGAATATTTTTATATCGATCACGGCACGGGTATAGTCATCGGCGAAAGCTGCATCATAGGTAAAAATGTAAAGCTATACCAGGGAGTTACTTTGGGCGCATTAAGCGTTGCCAAAAGCCTGGCCTTTACCAAGCGCCATCCTACAGTTGAAGATAATGTAGTTATTTATGCAGGCGCCACCATATTGGGTGGCGAAACTGTGATAGGGCACGATAGTATAATCGGCGGGAACGTTTGGTTAACCAAGAGCGTTCCGCCAAACTCAACGGTGTACCATAAACCTGATATCACCGTATTTAATAAAACCAAAGTTTAAATTTATGGCAGGTATTATTGATCTGATAGGCAATACGCCTATGGCCGAGATAAAAAAGCTTAACCCTAACCCCAGTGTGCGCATTTTTGCCAAGCTTGAAGGCAACAACCCCGGGGGCAGCGTAAAAGACCGTGCTGCGCTTAATATGATAAAAGGCGCTATGGAACGCGGTGATATTAAGCCCGGCACTAAGTTGATTGAGGCTACCAGCGGCAATACCGGCATAGCGCTGGCTATGATAGCCTGTTTATACGGGCTTGAAATTGAGCTTGTGCTGCCGTCAAATTCTACCCGCGAGCGTACACTCACCATGGAAGCCTTTGGCGCCAAAGTAACGTTGCTGGACGGTATTGAACAGTGCCGCGATTATGCCGAAGAAAAAGGCGCAACCAGCGAATATTTTCTTCTAAACCAATTTGCCAACCCCGATTGTTATCTTGCCCATTACCATACTACGGGCCCCGAAATATGGCGCGACACCGAAGGGCAAATTACCCATTTTGTAAGTGCAATGGGTACAACCGGCACTATTATGGGAAATTCGAGGTTTTTAAAAGAAAAGGACCCCAACATACAAATTATAGGGTGCCAGCCTACAGAAGGTTCGTCCATACCTGGCATACGCCGCTGGCCAATTGAATATCTCCCTAAAATATTTGAACCCGAACGCGTTGACAAGGTATTAGATATATCAGAAGAAGAAGCAAAAGCTATGGCCCGCAGGCTTGCAAAAGAAGAAGGCATATTTGCTGGCATGAGCAGCGGCGGTGCAATGGTTGGCGCACTGAAAGTGGCGCAGGAGTTAACCGAAGGCACCATCGTTTTCATCTGCTGTGACCGCGGCGACAGGTATTTAAGCAGTGATTTGTTTGGGTAAAAATAAGCACCCTTTTTATAAATATCCGTTTTGTAGAATCTTTAATCTTCACGCTTCCGGTGAATGATTTGTCTTTGGCTTCAATATTGTGTAATTTTGAATAAGGAAATTTTGAAATATGGAAATCACTATAGACATCGGCTATGAGCAATTGTTAGCCGCAATAAAAAAATTACCCGCAGCAAAATCAAGCAGTTGAAATCAGTATTGGATGATGGTTTCATTGAGAAAAAAGCATCCGAAGAGCTTTTGGATTTTCAAAATTTCTTATTGAGTGGCTCCACCATGAGTTCAGAACAATACGAACAATACGTTGCCAATAGAAAACACTTTAATTTATCCTTTTAAAGAGCTTTCTGCTTTAACCTTTTAGCTTTCCGCTTCTACTGCGGTTTCCCTTTTGGCTTGCTTTTATTTCCCCACTGCCTTCTTTGCGGCCTTTTATTGGCAGTATGTTCGTGTTTAACCTGTTGTATGCTTGCGAGTTCATCGGGTACATCAATCAGGCGGATAGGTTTATCTATCAGCTGTTCAATGCTTTTTAGCTTACGCTCATCACGATGGTTTACAAAGGTAATGGCGGTGCCGGTGGTTTCGGCGCGGGCGGTGCGGCCTATACGGTGGATATAATCTTCCGGGTCGCCGGGCACATCATAGTTGATCACCAGGTCTATCCCCTCCACATCAATACCGCGTGAAAGCGCATCGGTACCAACTATAATGGGGAGTTTTTTATTTTTAAAGTTAAGCAGTATTTCTTCCCGCTCTTTTTGCTCAAGGTCTGAGTGAAAAGCGCTTACCTGCATTTTGGCTGCCTTCAGCTCTTTTGCCAACGACTTTACAATTTCTTTTCTTGAACAAAAAATAAGAATGCTGTTGTAGGAGCCATTTTTTAACAGCATCAGCAATAAAGGTGTTTTTTGCTGATCGTGAACGCGGTAAACCTGCTGATCGATGCCTACTGCAGGCTGAGAAATGGCAATACTTACCGATGCCGGGTTATGTAACACTGACTTTGCCAGCGAGCGTATCCGCCCCGGCATGGTTGCCGAAAATAACAGCGTTTGCCTTTCTTTTGGCAGGTAGCTTATTATTTTCATGATATCATCCTGGAAACCCATGTCCAGCATACGGTCCGCCTCATCCAAAATCAAATGTGTTAAATGATTAAGCTTTAACACGCCCGAAGTAAGGTGTGCAATAAGCCTGCCCGGCGTAGCTATGATAATATTTACGTTATTCTGGATGCCGCGACGCTGCTGTTCATAAGCAATGCCATCGCCACCACCAAATACAGCTATTGAGCTGATGCCTGTAAAATAAGCCAATCCTTCTACCTGCTGGTCTATCTGCTGTGCCAATTCCCTTGTAGGCGCCAAAATGAGCGTACTGATCTGGTGTTTATTGGTTTTGCTGATATGGTCCAATACGGGCAGCAGGTAAGCGCCTGTTTTGCCGGTACCAGTTTGGGCGCAGGCAATAATGTCCTGTCCGTTTAAAATGATCGGGATGGCCATCTCTTGTATCGGGGTTGGGGTGGTAAACCCCATGCTGATGACGCCCTCTAAAAGATGTTCGTTAAAATTAAATTCCTGAAAAGTCACTATTCTTGTATGTGAAAGATGCAAGGTATGAAAAATTGTTGTGTTATGGGGTATCGTAGTGAAACTGACGGTCAGAAAAGGCACTTTTGTAAGCTATGAAACGATCTGTTGTTAGTATACTGAACCTAATTAATTTGCCGTGAGCACAAATTTATTTAAATTTAAAAAAGTATTTCAATGAAAAAATTACTGGTTATAAACTTACTGCTGGCCATCTCAACTTGTGTTTTTGCCCAGCAATCAGACACCCTTGCTGTTAAACAAACCATCAACACCTTATTTGATGGCATGCGCAAAGCTGATAGTACCTTATTAAGGTTTGTTTTCTCAAAAGATATGATATTGCAAAGTATTTCGAATAACAAGGAAGGAAAGGCCGTTTTGACTATCGATAAAGCTGACGATTTTGTAAAAGCGATAAGCACGCCGCATACTTCGTTATATGACGAACGCATTGTTTTTGGTGACATTAAAATTGATGGCAGCCTGGCCAGTGTTTGGGCGCCTTATCAATTTTATTTGGGCGATAAATTTAACCATTGCGGCGTAGATGTTTTTCAACTGATGAAAACTACTGATGGCTGGAAGATAATTTATATTGTGGATACAAGAAGGAAGGATAATTGTATCTAAGCCTGTGATTTTTTTGCTTTCTGCTTTTTGCTTTTTGCTTTTCGCTCCATTCCAATAGTAAAAACTTAGCAAACCGGGGACATACCTTCAAACAAGTTCGTATTTTTGTACTATGAATACCGCTGACATCAAATTGCTTCCGGGCCGTTATTGTAATTCGCTAACGGAGTACTCACGATTTGCAACCCGTGAGGTTGCTATTGGCGATGTGCCTATTGGCGGCAATAATCCCATCCGTATCCAAAGCATGACGACCACCGATACCATGGATACCATCGGTACCGTTGAGCAGTCGATAAGGATGGTGGAGGCAGGATGCGAGTATGTGCGTATTACCGCACCAAGTATAAAAGAAGCGCAAAACCTTGCTGAGATAAAAAAACAATTACGCGCAAGGGGTTATACTGTGCCTTTAGTGGCGGATATTCATTTTACTCCAAATGCTGCCGAAGTTGCTGCACGTATTGTTGAAAAAGTACGCGTAAACCCTGGCAACTATGCCGATAAAAAGAAATTCGACCAGATTGATTATACGGATGCCCAATACCAGGGCGAACTGGAGCGTATTTACCAAAAATTTGCCCCACTGGTAAAAATTTGCAAAGAATATGGCACAGCCATGCGGATCGGCACCAACCATGGCTCGTTGAGCGACAGGATCATGAGCCGTTACGGCGATACGCCACAGGGTATGGTAGAATCGGCGATGGAATTTATGCGGATGTGTGAAACACTGAATTATTATAATTTGGTGATCAGCATGAAATCGAGCAACCCGCAGGTAATGGTGCAAGCCTATCGCCTGCTGGTAGAAACTATGGTTGCCGAAGGCATGAACTACCCGCTCCACCTTGGTGTAACCGAAGCCGGCGATGGTGAGGACGGCCGCATAAAATCAGCGGTAGGCATTGGCACTTTATTGGAAGACGGCCTGGGCGATACTGTCCGCGTTTCCCTCACCGAAGAACCCGAAGCCGAAGCCCCGGTTGCAATTGCGTTGGTGAACAGATATGTGGAAAGGGCGAAAGGCGAAAGGCAAAAGGCGAAAGGTGAAAATATTGACGGTGAAAAAAACCTTTCACCTTTCACCTTTCACCCTTCACCTATTTCGCATAATCCTTACGAGTATAAGAAACGCACGACTTACGAAGCCAATGCATTTATTGGCGGCCACATGGTGCCGCGTGTGGTGATCGACTTATCGCAAAAAAACTTAAAAGACCCATCCATATTAAGTGATGCCGGGTACCAATATTCGCCATTGCTTGATAAATACAGTATGGCCGAGCAATCAGTTGATTTTGTTTATTTAGCCGATGAGTTGCCGTCCTTTAATTTCCCGGGTAATTTAAAACAGCTTTATAACTATGCCACCTGGCAAAAACTGGCGGATAAAACAAATTGCCACCCGCTGTTTACCTTGAAGGAATATATTGATGCTACCGACCGTTCATCACCACTAAACCTCGTCAGGATAAAATATGCTGACCTTGATAGTGAAGAATTTGGCTTATTACCTTTTGATCAATCATTGGTATTCGTACTCGAAACAGATGCGTCGCATGGCATGGCCGACCAACGTTCATTTTTCTTTAAATTAGAAGAATTAGGTTTGGATGTGCCTGTTATTATAAAAAGAAGATACCAGTTTGAAGAGTGGACAGAAAAAGACCATGGACAAAAAGATATCTCAAATCTCAAATCTCAAATCTCAAATCTCCAACTATACTCCTCCACCGATCTCGGCGCCTTGCTGGTAGATGGCTTTGGCGATGGTACCTGGATAGATGCCCCGCAAATTGAAACCAAAGTTATTACCTCCACTTCCTTCGGTATTTTGCAGGCCACCCGCTCCCGCATCTCCAAAACCGAATACATATCCTGCCCCAGCTGCGGCCGAACGTTGTTTGATTTAATGGTTACTACTCAAATGATCCGCAGCCGCACCAGTCACCTTAAAGGCTTAAAAATTGGCATTATGGGCTGCATAGTAAACGGCCCCGGCGAGATGGCAGATGCCGATTACGGTTATGTAGGCTCGGGCACGGATAAGGTTACTCTTTATCGTGGTAAGGAAGCAGTAAAGAAAAATATTGCTTCAACAAATGCGCTTGACGAATTGATAGGGATTATTAAAGAGGATGGGAACTGGATTGAATTGGAAAATTAATCGGATTTGCAGAGGGCTAACTTTTGCAATATCGATCATTAAACCGGCCTAAATTCAGCAAACATCATATTAGTCTCGCTTAAAGTATTCAAGGGCACATAATCGCAAACCTCCGCATACTCGCCCCACATTTGCAGTACGGCGGGATTTTTATGCGCATTTTGAATAGCTTCGGCCGATAGCCATTCAAATACCTCTATAATAGTTCCATCGGCAGCCTCCATAATCACAGCTTCACGATCGGTTACCAGGCCTTCTTTTTTTAATCGTGGCACATGGGTTTTGGTAAGTTCTTTCAGCGCTTCGGCTTTTCCTTCCTTGGGCTTGTAAGCCACTATAACAATGCTCCCCATAATTATGCTTTTAACGCAATTTATGATTTTTTAACCGGAAGATAATCAATTGCCAGTTTAAATATTGTCATTTAATACTGCGAACTGCTTACCGTCAACTGCCAACTGTTAATACTCCAACCATTTATTCAATTTCAAATTCACTTTATTGCCTTCGGCGTATTTGCCAAACTGGTCGTTAAGTACGCGGATGGTTATGCCTTTGTGTTCCAGCAGCAGGTCTTCGTAACAGCCTTTAAATAAAATTTGTTTTATTTCCCAATCGTTATTTGTCCAGGTTTTAACGGTTTCGATCCATTCGGGATAGATTACTACGTGGGCTGCTTTTGTTTTCAGGCCGCAGACTTTTGCTTCCTCGTTAGTCAACACGGTACAATTGGTGAGTAGCCGTGCGGTATATAAATGCTTCGGATTTTGGTAAAGTTCCTTAGGGCCGCCTGATTCTAAAATTTCACCTTCTTTAAGCACCAGCAACTCATCCGCCATCGAAAGCACTTCAGCAGGGTCGTGGGATACGATGATCACTGTTAACCCTGTATCCTTTACAATTTGCCTTATATCATGCTGTAACCCTTCACGAAAAGAAGTATCTACCTGGTTAAAAGGTTCATCCAGCAAAAGGATTTCGGGGCTGGTGATTAATGCCCTGGCTATAGCAACACGCTGTTTTTCGCCGCCGCTTAAATCAGCCACCCGTTTATCGGTAATGCCAGTCATTTTAAGCTGCCCGAGCATTTTGCTGGTTTTTTCCTGATCTGCTTTTAAATCGGTATGCGGGAGCAGGGAATATATGTTATCCCAAACTTTGGCAAATAAATTCAGGTCATCAGTTTGCTGGGTAACCATTTTCATGGCGTCGTGGCCAGGTATCAGTTTTTCGGCAGGCCCCCAAATGCGTTCCCCTTTAAATTTAACCTCACCAGCATCAGGCGAAAGCAAACCAAAAAGCATTTTCAATAAAGTACTTTTACCGCTCCCACTTTCGCCTATTATGGCCGTAATCTTACCCTGGCTTATTGTTAAATCTGTTTTTTTTATACCCGACGCCTGAGTTCCCGGATAAGTTTTACTTACTGCGATTGCCTGCAAAAAAGATGGTGCCATTAATGGCAAAGATACATTGTAAGATTGTTGAAATGTTGTTTTTAGTTGTTGTAATGTTAAAAGGTTGTAAAGTTGAAATGTTAGGCAATCGATATTTTCCTTAAAACAACCTTACAACATTTCAACTTTACAACATTCAAACGCTCCCTAAAACCCTAAAGTAAACCCGAAGGCAAAGTTTCTCAAACCATCTTGTTCGGGGCTGTTCTCAAACATATTATTAACGTAATATTTGGCGAATATGCCGAAATCGCCATAGCCGATGCGAAAGAAACCGCCGTACTGAAATGTAGCAAAATGATAACTATCGTCAACTTTTTGTTTGCCAAATTCTGAACTGATTTGTTTAACCATACCATCAAGCAGGAAACCTGTGATGGGGCCCACTACAAAATGAAACCTGTCGCCATCCCTGTTAGGTTTCGTTCTGAAATCAAATGACAGCGGGATACGCAGGTAGCTGGATGAGAACCGATTTTTACTAAAATCGATATTATCCTGCTTATAAGTTAACACAGGCTGGCCGGGCAAAATAGTGATATTATCGCGCAGGCGTATCAGCGTCCAGTCAAAGCCGCCTGATAAATAAATTTTAAATGTGCTGCTAAACTTCACACCCATCTGGAAAACATCAAACCCTACGTTACTTGTTTTCCATGACCGGTAGCGCAAAAATTGGTTTTGGGGCGATAGGGTAAAGCTGCCATTATCAACAAGAGTGGTTAAGCCAAGGTCGAGCCTTGCTATTGTGATGCCGATGTATCCCTTCGGATAGCGTTGATATCTACGATGGCCCCTTGTAGTGTCATTTGAGTCATCATCTTTGCCATAGCTTATTAAAACCTTGGGGCCATTTTGTATAGTGTCGGCAGATTTCCTGGTGGTATCCGTTGTTGTAGTTTGTGCAAAAGTACAGGACGCAAAAATTCCTATTATCACTGTAAAAATTAATCGTTTCATAAAATTTGTGTTGTAAGATCAGAAAATCATTTCTCTTTTTTTATTTTAACAAAACCCAGGTTAACGCCCGTAAGTACCGACCCTTCGTCGTCAATATCAGTAAACTCTATAAACTTATCCTGGCGTTTGTCAATTTTTGCCACTACCGAATTTATAAAATGACCGATGCTGTGTGCTTTACGACTGGTTTTTACCGGTAAGACATCTTGCTTTTCGGCCGTTGGCAATTGTACAGCAGCTATTGCCGGTTTGGTAATAAACGCCGGGCTTATCTGCTCAGGTTGTTTTATCGCGATTTGGGTATTTGAATCAGGTACTATTGCTTTAATTGCATTTGGTTTTTGTGTAATTGTAGCCAATATCTGTTTATTGGCCGCCCTAACCGTATCAACAGATTTTGCTGCCTGGCTGTTAACAGCGGCAATTACAGGCGCGTTTGTTTTGGTGGCAGGCTGCACATTTGTTTTTGCAATAGTTGCTGCACTTACTTTGCCCGTATTTTTTGGGGCCAAAATAACCGGTTTTAACTTGTTTATGGCTAACCCACTGTTTACTGGCTGTACTGGTGTCTGATCGGATTTGATTTTAACATTATGCTTAGCAGGCACGATTACTTTTTGAGGGATAAACAACACACCCGCTGCTACTAAAACAATAATACTGGCAGCTATGCTTAAAAACGGCAGCAACGATTTTCTGCGTTTGCCCGCAGCAAGTTCACCGGCAATGCCGTGCCAAACATGTGCAGATGGCTCAATTTCAAAGCCATCCAGTTTTGAACGGAACAAATCATCAAATTCCTTATCCTGCATTTCCATATCGTTTTCCCTCCATTTTTATTATTTGTTGTTTTAATACCGTGCGCGCCCTTGATAATTGCGATTTCGAGGCGCCTTCGGTTATGCCTACTATTGAGGCAATTTCTTTATGCGAATAACCTTCTATCGCGTAAAGGTTAAATACTATGCGGTACCCCGGCGATAACTGCTGTATTAATAGTAGCAGGTCGGCTGCTGCTAATTTAGCGGTAGCCAGCGGGTTGGATGATGTTTCGTTGGCGGCGTCATCCAGGTCAACCAGTTGCATCATTTTGTGGTGTTTGCGATAATACTCAATAGAGCTATGTACCATAATGCGCCTTATCCATCCTTCAAATGATCCTTCGCCCCTGTAATCTGCAATTTTTTGGAACACTTTTATAAACCCGTTTTGCATCATATCCTCGGCTTCCATCCTGTCTGTTGCGTATCTTGAACAAACCCCGAGCATTTTTGAGGCAAATTGTTTGTACAGCAATTCCTGGGCTTTGCGCTCCCCGGCCTTACAGCGTTTTATTAAATCTTCAACTATGTACTTGTGTTCCAAAAACATCATTTAAAGGTAAGATGGAAAACGTAGCAAAATGGTTGCATTAGATTGAAAATAATTTAGATATTTTTAGCGGGATATTATACCCGAACCTTTGACGTTTTTAATCATATCATTTACCCCATGAAAAAAAAATCTCTTTTACTAATAATTCTTTTTTGCAGCATTCATCTTTTTGCGCAGCCAAAGGCGGATGATATCTATGTCCTGTTAAAACCTGACCGTGTTTTCGACGGGCAGCTTATGCACCCCGGCTGGTGGGTATTGGTAAAAGGCAACAGGATTGAGGCGGCGGGCGAGCCATCGACTATAAATGCGCCTTCATCAGCCAAAATAATTGATTTAAAAGGGATGACTTTATTGCCGGGGTTTATCGAGGGGCATTCGCATATGTTCCTGCACCCTTATAATGAAACCAGCTGGAACGACCAGGTTTTAACCGAAAGCCGGGCCGAACGTACTGCCCGAGCCGTAGTGCATGCCCGGGCAACCTTAATGGCCGGCTTTACCACTGCCCGCGACCTTGGCACCGAAGGCGCAGGTTATGATGACGTAGGATTAAAAATTGCCATTGAAAAAGGTATTATCCCCGGCCCAAGAATGTTATGTGCCACACGGGCTATTGTTGCAACCGGCAGCTATGGCCCCAAAAACGAAGTAGCTGAAGATAATTTGCCGCAGGGTGGGGAAGAGGCTGATGGCTTGGATGGCATAACCCATGCCGTGCGCTCGCAAATTGGGCATGGCGCCGATGTAGTAAAAATTTATGTGGATTACCGATGGGGGTTAAATGGCGCTGCCGAACCCACTTTCACTGTGGCCGAATTAAAAGTAGCCGTGGACGTTGCCAAAAGCAGCGGGCGGATGGTAGCCGTACATTCAGGTACCGAAGAAGGCATGCGGCGGGCCATTGAGGCTGGTGTAACAACCATTGAGCATGGCGATGGCGGCACGCCCGAATTGTTTAAACTGATGAAAGAAAAAGGTATAGCTTTATGCCCTACGCTATCGGCAACCGAGGCCATTTCAGGCTACTACGGGTGGAAAAAAGGTATTGATGCCGACAATGCAGCGATAAAAAGGAAACATTACATTTTTACCGAAGCCATGAAAGCCGGGGTCACCATTTTAATGGGGGGCGATGTGGGCGTTTTTCCGCATGGCGATAATGCCCGCGAAATGATATTAATGGAAGAATATGGCATGGCCCCTATTGATGTTTTGCGTTCAGCTACTTCGGTAAATGCCGGGGTTTTTGGATTGAAGGATTTAGGAAACGTTAAAACCGGCTACCTTGCCGACCTGGTGGCCGTTGATGGTAACCCGCTGGAAGATATAAAAGCAGTTAAGCAGGTAAAACTGGTAATGAAGGACGGCGTGATTTATACCGGACAGCAGGGCGAGGCAGTAATCAGGAGGCAAGAATCAGGAGACAAGAGATAGAACTACGATAGAAGGACAAAAGTTGGCTGAGCCAAACATTGTAGTTTGCGAGAGACCTTGCTGAGACTGGCGGAATAGCGATGATTTCTGTTGTTTTTATTGGTGTTCAGCGTTCATTTCACCATAGCACACCGGAAATTAAATTGATAAATGATTGATAATCAATTGTTTCAATTTTTGACTTTTGAAATTTTGGGATTTTTAAGATTGTTGGATAGTTGCTGGAACAGTACCCTGCTAAGACGAAATAATTTTGTTTTTCAATAAAAATGTGTATATTTATTGAAATTTATGTGTATGAGAACAAATATTGAAATAGATGATCAATTAATGGCCAGGGCACAAAAACTTACCAATATAAAAACTAAAAAAATATTGGTTGATAATGCCCTGCGGTTATATGTTACTATTGAAAATCAAAAGAAATTATTGGAATTATGGGGGAAGGTTGAAGTTGATGATAAAGCCTATGAATAGTGGATATTGTATTGGTTGACACATCCGTTTGGATCAATTTCTTTAAGGCAGTTGAAACCAAATCCAGTTTATTCTTAAAAGATAACCTAAGCAATATCATAGTTGCAACATGTCCGGTAATTATACAGGAAGTACTTCAAGGAGTTTTATCCGACAGGGAATTCAGGACGGTTAGCTCCTATTTTAATGCATTAACTAAATTTTCCAACAACCCTTATGAATTGGCGCTGGATGCCGCGCGGTTATATAGAGACATAAGGAAAGCAGGCTTTATCATCAGGAAACCTAACGATTGCTTAATAGCGTGTTACGCTATTAAAAATAATGTTAGGCTGTTACATGATGATAAGGACTTTTATCATATCGCTATGAACAGTGACCTGCAAGTGCAGCTCATATAACAAAATCACAGTGATAAAATCTATAGAAGTTGCATCCGCTAATTATATCGGGGATTATGTTATTAGGTTTTCTTTTAATGACGGAAATGAGAAACTGGTGGATTTCAAACCGTTCCTTACTAAATCGCTTCACCCTTCCATTTCAAAATACCTTGATGAAAGTCTGTTTAAACAATTCGAAATAGTCAATGGCAACTTGAACTGGAATGATTACGATTTGATATTCCCCATTCACGATTTGTACGAAGGGGTGATTGGGTAATCAGTTGCCGTACTGACTGCGGGAATGAAAAGCAGTGCCTATTTTGTACCCTTTGATGCTTTTTTCTCATCGCTATCTAAACGCCTTTCCAATTTCTTTACATCCTCTGATGGCGGAAGCGCTTCGGGCCTTACACCCCTTTGCAATAAAATATCCCGTACCGCTTTGTTATTATCAATATGCTCCTGTGATATTTGAGTTTGTTTATTTAAATCTTTCTCAATTACATTGTGGCTGGTTAATTCATTGGCGAAATCTTTTGCTGAGGCGATTAGCTGTTTATGGCTGATAGATAACCTTTTATTTGCGTTCATTTGCATTTAATTGAGATAATAAATCTACTTAGTTTTTTGAATGATCTTTATAAATTCTGTTAACAAAACGCTGGAATTTGCAGCTTCATCCGTATATTCAACACATTCAAATTCGTGCAAGGTAGGGTCGATCCTAAAATACACCATACCTGCAAGTGTTCGTTGCCGTTGCTTTATTTGTGATAATCTGTTAACTGTCAATTAATTGCATTTAAAAAATTAATTTTTTATGTCGTATAAATAAAACAAAGTGCAAAATAATTTGATGTATATATACATATAATCTAAGTTTATTTGCTTTTTATTTCGCTATATTTGATTTATACAAACAAAATAATGAAAATATATAGAATTTTTTAGCGGTAAAATAAACAACAATATAAATATTATAAATGTTTAATGACTAAATAATTTGTAATTTATTTGCAAATATATTTTCAATTTTATTTTGATATATGGAAAACAAATTATACGTTTGTTTTAAAATTGAATTATCATGGAGAATTTAAATGAAAAACAAAAAAGATTTAAAACAGTTGCCGGTCGGCGTGTGCAGAAAGTTTTAGATGATCTGGAAGTCCTGGCAAATTGCGCAAACCCAGCAACCTATGAGTATACAGACGGAGATGTGCGTAAAATGTTGAAAGCGATAAACGATAAGGTTGCGCTTTTGAAAATGGCTTTTGAGGCTTCAAATAGCAAAGCAAATAAACAGACTTTTGAATTTTAAACATGGAAAAAAACTGGACTTACATCGAAAGAACCGGTGATGCAGGCTTACCTAAGCGACCTCCCCGGTTTAAAGATTTGGGTG
>JABDCF010000098.1 GCA_013288235.1 Bacteroidota bacterium
TTAATGAAAAGGCGACGGAAGAGATGGGTTTTGACAGGCCGGAACAGGCGATAGGCAAACAGATTGATTTTTGGGGGGATGTTTATACGATTGTCGGCGTAGTTGATAACTTTCACCAGCAATCATTACACGATGCTTATGATGCACTTATTTTTCGTTGTATCCCGGATGTAAGGGGCAATGTGTCAGTAAAAATAAGTACGGCAAACCTGCCGGCAACAATAGCCGCCTTAAAGGCCAACTGGAAAGAATTTTTCCCGCAGGACGAGTTCAATTATTTCTTCCTTGATCAGCATTTTAACGAACAGTACCATGCCGATAAGCAATTCGGGCAGGTGTTCGCCACCTTTACCGGGATCGGTATTTTGGTAGCCTGCCTTGGTTTATTCGGCCTGGTTTCGTACACCATCGTACAGCGTACTAAAGAGATCGGGATCCGTAAGGTCCTGGGTGCATCGGTTAATACTATCCTTCAACTGTTATATAAAGATTTTGCCCAGCTGGTGGTTATCGCCTTCCTCATTTCGGCGCCGCTGGGCTGGTGGGCCACCAGCAAATGGCTGCAAACCTATGCGTTCCGCATCGATTTGAACTGGATGCTTTTTGTAATTCCATTTATCACCGTCGCAGTTGTAGCAATGGCAACGGTATCGTACCTAAGTGTTAAAGCCGCCCTGATGAACCCGGTGATAAGTTTAAAAACGGAGTAGGGGAGTAGTGGTGAATTGTGAATATTTGTTCCCTGACGGGTTGTGAAATTTTATTTTTATCTTAGCGTTATACCAACAACAGCTTACCGCTCACCACTCACAATTCACTCCCATGCTAAAAAACTACATCAAAACCGCCTGGCGTAATTTGTTAAAAAACAAATTCTATTCGCTTATCAATATTGCCGGTTTAACCGCCGGCCTGGCAATCGGCATCATGATATTGCTTTGGGTGCAGGACGAATTAAGTTTCGATAGCTTTCATAAAAAAACACCTAATATTTATCGCCTCGAGCTTTTTGGCGGCACAGGCGCCAGCCGGCAGATATGGCCCCTCGGCGTGGCGCCAATAGGCCCGCTTTCAAAAAAGGTACTGCCGCAGATAGAAGACTTTGTGCGTATAACCCGCAAAAGTGATCTTTATCCTCCCCTTTATAAGTATCGCGATAAAGTGTTTAACGACGAAAATGCAGCCTTTGCAGATCCTTCTTTTTTTTTCGGTGTTTGATTTTCACATCATACAGGGCAACCCTGCAAACCCTTTCCCGAACGATAATTCGATGGTAATCACCCAAAAGACTGCCGAAAGGTATTTCGGGAACAGCAACCCGCTTGGTAAAATTATTTCGACCAGTTACAGGGAAAACTTTACCGTAACCGGTGTCATTAAGGATTTTCCGGATAATTCAAGTATTAATTATGATATGATTATGCCTATCAGTTATCATATTCATCACCAGCCTCCCGGGGTAGATCTCAATACCAATTTTATGTGGTATAACTACGAAACCTATTTGTTGCTAAAACCCGGTACAGATTTAAAAAGCCTCTCGGTTAAAATAAGGCAGGTGCATCTTAACCATAAACCCGACGATACCGACGCCGATTACCTGCTGCTTCCCCTTTCAAAAATGCACCTCTACAATGCCGACCTTACCGACAAAGGCATCGTCACAGTAAGGATATTTATCATTATCGCGCTGCTCATACTGGTTATCGCCTGTATAAACTATGTAAACCTGTCGACAGCGCGATCTATGCTGCGTGCAAAAGAGATCAGCATGCGCAAAATTGTCGGCGCGGCAAAATCGCACCTCTTTATGCAGTTTATTGTCGAAACAGCATTACTATTCCTGCTGGCCGCAGCCTTCGCCATCGGCCTTATATTTATACTTATGCCGTTGTTTAACCAGGTATCCGGAAAACAATTGGTATTTAACCTTGCCGATTATCGCATCTGGCTTGTTATATTGGCCACAATTGCCGGTACGCTGGCTGCATCCAGCATTTATCCCGCGCTGCTGCTTTCCTCGTTCCAACCTTTAAAAGCCTTAAAAGGCAAAATATCCGCCGGAATCGGCGATGTGCTCTTCCGCAAAATACTGGTGGTTACGCAGTTTGTATTTTCTATTGTACTTATCGTCGGCACAATCGTGATCACCGGCCAGTTAAACTACATCCGGTCGAAAGACCTCGGTTACGACAAAACAAATGTATTTATCTTTGATATGCGCGCTATCGGGCCCCATTATGACGCCGCACGCGCCGAAATGCTGAAACAGCCCGGTGTTCTTGATGTGACGCGTTCCAGCGCGCCAATTGTGAGTGTCGGCGGACAGGATGGTACACCCGAATGGGATGGAAAACCTGCAAATTCAACCTTCATCGTTCATCCGATGGTTGTCGACAAGGATTTTATACCCTTTTTTAAGTTGAAAATGGCAACAGGTTCGGCATTTACCGGAGCTGTGAGCGACCAGGCTCACTTTATTTTAAACGAAGCTGCTGTAAAGGAAATCAGTATGAAAAACCCCATCGGCAAGCGCTTTAAAATAGATGGCAACGAAGGCACCATCATTGGCGTTGTTAAAGATTTTCACTTTGCATCGATGAAAGAAAAAATCGGGCCGACTGTTTTTCTTTACACGTCAAACTTCCTGCCTTATGTATATATAAAAACTACAGGCCGCGGTGCGCCAAAAGCCATCAAAGCTGCCGAAACCCAGTTTAAGCAATACAACAGCCAATATCCTTTTAACTACCGGTTTTTGGATGATATTTTTAACAACCTGTACAAAGGCGAACAGACCGAAGGCAAATTATTTAACTATTTTGCCACCATAGCCATATTTATCTCCTGTCTCGGTTTACTGGGTTTGGCCGCTTACACTGCGCAAGTGCGAACCCGCGAAATTGGCGTACGAAAAGTATTAGGAGCAAGTGTAAGTGGTATTGTAGGACTGCTGGCAAGGGATTTTGTAAAGCTGGTATTTATAGCCATAATAATAGCAACACCCCTGGCTTGGTTTGCCATGTACAAATGGCTGCAGGACTACGCTTATCGTATAAATATTGGCTGGTGGGTATTTGCGCTCGCCGGCACGATCTCGATTATTATTGCGTTTATTACCATCAGCTTTCAAACAATCAAAGCCGCGCTGATGAACCCTGTGAAGAGCCTTCGCTCAGAGTGAGCTTACGCTTGCGCCGAAGCCTCAGCGTAGGAGTATGGCTCCCGAAGATAGCTTGAGGGGCGAATGAGGAAGGGCGAAATTTACAAAGTTTTAAAACTTCGTAAGTTTTTCTCAGCCTTGAAGCCAAACAGCCTAATTAAAAAAGGGTAAACTTGAAACCGGATTAATACATTAACTGTTCCGTTTCGGAATATTAAAAAATTGATTACCAGCAACTTGCATCGGTTTCGTCAAAAATGCTTATTTGATATTGTTTGATTATCAATTACTTATCTAAATTTGATAAATCATCAAAATGAGGAACATGCTGATAATGAGCATGTTTCATAGTGTTCCGCAGCGTTCCGTTTTGTAAAAGTGGAACGCTTAGCCCGATAAATATCGGTTTCCGGGAATTAGTAAGTTTTCTCCATTTATATGGCCACTTGTTTTTTCTTCCCCTCTATATCCGGCAAAAAACCCGTAATAATACCAATAAGCGGCAAAAACGCGCACACCTCAAAAACGTAGGTAATGCTGGTATGATCGGCCAGCCAGCCCAGGAAGGCAGAGCCCAAACCACCCATCCCAAAAGCAAGCCCAAAAAACAAGCCCGATACCATACCCACCTTGCCGGGCACCAGTTCCTGCCCGTAAACAACAATTGCAGAAAATGCCGATGAAATTATCAAACCTATAATAATAGATAAAAATATTGCCCATGATAAGCTGGCATAAGGCAGCATCAGCGTAAACGGTGCTGCCCCGAGTATCGAGAACCATATTACATATTTGCGCCCGAACACGTCGCCAAGGAAACCGCCGATAAGCGTACCCAAAGCTACCGACCCTAAAAAATAAAACAGGTATAATTGCGATTGCTGGATAGAAACATGAAACTTTCCGATAAGGAAGAAAGTAAAATAGTTCGTCATGCTGGACAGGTAGAAGAACTTGGAAAAGATAAGCAGCAGCAAAACAAACAGTGATGTATATACTTTCCTTTTTGAAAGATTATTACGTACTTCTTCTTTTTGGATAGGGTTAGCAGCCCTCATTTCCAGGTGTCCCTTATACCATTGACTAACTTTTGATAGTATGATAATGGCTATCAAGGCTGCTAAAGTAAAAAACAGGATATAGTGCTGCCCATTATTAACAACGATAAGTGCTACCAGCAAAGGGCCAATGGCGCTGCCGGCGTTGCCGCCCAGCTGGAAAATAGATTGCGCCAGCCCCTTTTTTCCGCCGGATGCCAGCCGGGCCAGCCTTGATGATTCAGGATGAAAAATAGATGAACCTACACCCATAATAGCAACTGCAATAAGCAGCGCGACAAAGGTTGACGCCTGCGATAGCATAATAACACCAGCCAAAGTTAATCCCATGCCAATGGGAAGCGAGTAGGGGCGTGGCTTACGGTCGGTAAGAGTGCCAACTATGGGCTGCAACAGGGACGCAGTTACCTGGAAAGTAAAAGTAATAAGCCCTATCTGTGTATAGTTTAAATGAAAATTTTGCTTTAGTAGTGGGTATAACGATGGGATGATAGACTGTAGCAGGTCATTTAAGAGATGGCTAACGCTTATGGCAAATAAAATACCAAAAACAGTTTTTTGTACTAATTGCTTTGGCTGGGCTTCTATCGTAGTATCCATTTTATCGGGTTGTGAAAAGATCCTCAAAAAAAGAGGGCATTGCAAATGTGCAATTTTATGCTGGCAGCAAAACAAATATCTGGATTCTTTGCATTAAGATGATAATACACACATCAGCGCCTGTAAATATTGTAACACCATGGTAAGCGACCTTACAAATTGCCACTATACCGTCATAACTCTATGGCTCTTGAAATTTCATTATTTCAATTGTAACAGAATGATTACTTTCGACTCCAATTTTAAAACCCGGTTAATTTTAATTTAATATCATAATTAAATATTGCCGGGCGATTTTGTAAATGGTATAAATGAAATTATTTTTAAAGTCAGTCGCATTAATTTTCGGGTTGTTTTTTACTATTACTGTTTTTGCGCAGGATCAGAAACCTGTACCCTTAAGAACTATACCGGTTAAGAAAAAAAATGAAGACAGTACTTTATATAAACGCGATTCGACAATAAGCAATAAAAAAGGTGTAAAACAGCAGGATGTTACTGACGTGCTTGAAGCATGGCTTAATATTCAACCCAGTAAAAAACCCGATACGGTAAGCACCAAACCTTCTTTTTCGGTCGTTCCTGCATTAGGTTATACTCTTGTTTCAAGGTTGGCCTTTGTACTGTCAGGAAATATGGCTTTCCGGACAGCCCCGCAGTCCCGCATATCCACAATAGTAGCCAGCTCAGCCATTACAGAAAATAAACAATTTACTTTTCCGATACAGAGCAATATCTGGAGTAAGGATAATACCTACAATTTTGTAGGCGATTATCGTTTTTACAAATATCCCCAAAGTACGTTTGGTTTAGGCAGCAGTTCTAACATACAGAACAACGACCCAATGGACTATTCGTATTTTCAATTTTACGAAACGGTTTTACGCCATATTGCCGGGAATTTTTATCTTGGGTTAGGCTATATATTTGATAACCATTGGAATGTTTCGGATAAAGGCAATCCAAACGGCACTGTTTCCGATTATTCGCTTTATGGTAAGTCATCCAATGATGTAGCATCTGGCTTTACATTTAATGGGTTATTAGATTCACGCGATAACGCCATTAATCCCTCAAAAGGAGCCTACCTGTCACTTCAATATAGGGATAACTACACATTTTTGGGAAGCACGAACCCCTGGCGTTCCCTCATCATTGATACCAGGAAATATATCAATTTACCCGAAGGATCGGATAATGTACTTGCCTTGTGGAACTACGAATGGCTGATACTAAGCGGTAAGCCCGCGTATCTTGACTTGCCAAGCACGCAATGGGATACTTTTTCGGCTACCGGCCGGGGCTACATACAGGGCCGTTTCCGTGGAGCCGATATGGTTTACGCCGAAGCGGAATACCGGTATAAAATTACTGACAATGGCTTGCTGGGCGGGGTCGTGTTTTTGAATGGTGAATCATTTTCAGCCGCGCCCGGCACACGGTTGCAGACTATCCAACCTGGTTTTGGCCCCGGCTTGCGTATAAAACTAAATACTATATCAAAAACGAATATCAGCATCGATTACGGTTTTGGACGCCAGGGTTCAAACGGCCTTTTCATTGATGTAGGCGAGATATTCTAAGGAATCAGGAGCCAAGAACCAATAGGCGAGAACCAAGAGACAAGAACCAAGAGTTAAGTCAAGAACCAGGGTAAGCAAAAAATTCAAGAGTCAAGAACCGCAAAACTATGTCTTGTTTCTTGATTCTTGCCTCTTGGTTTTTCACTTCAACTGTGTTTCCTCAAAAAAGCATCCATCTCGCTGATCATCCAGTCAAAATCCTCCCACATTAAAAAATGCTTGCCATTTTCGGAAAAGGCGATAGTTACATTTTTTGCTTTCGCTAATTGCTCCCTGTAACGTTTTTCGCCATCTGCTTTAGTTTTTATTACATCATAGCCCCGCCATGATCCCAGCAGCAGTATCGGTGATTTTATTTTGGCAACGTCCTCCCTCATATCCAGCGTGTCTGCTTCAAGGTTAATCAGCACACTGCTCCTTAAATCACTTGCCACATCCCATTTCATAATTTCGGAAATGCGGCTACTGTCCGAAACTAATTTTTGCAGGTAAATAACACCTTCCTTGTCTGAAGCCGGCGTATGAAATGCCGAATCCCGTTTTTTCCAATACAGCTTGTCTTTTACCAATAGTTTCGCATACCTGGCGCCATCTGCCTTTATAAGCGAATCTTTATCAAGGTGGTCGACGTCTACCGCCGCATCAAATGGTGTCCCGTCTAAGTCTATAAAAGGGCCAATAAGGTCGGGTCGGGTACAAGCAATCCAAATGGCCAGTCCGGCCCCAAAGCTGAAGCCCACCAAAACAGGCTTATACAGATGTTTATTGATAATATACTTTATAATATCATTTCGTTGCTTGAGTAACAAGTGATCGTATGCGCCCGATGGAGGTTGCCCGGCAAAGCCAGCCAAAGTAATAACATAACATGTATAACGGTTTTTATAATGGGCTACTACTTCGTTATAAGTATCTGCTGAACCTTTATTTCCAGGAATAAGGATCATAGGTTTCCCTTTACCAATGATACTGACGCCAAATGAATATTGGGGAGTTGCTGCGCTGCTATTCCGCGTAGCGGCAAAAAATGTTAAAATAAACAGGTAAAATATTTTCATTATGAAAAGAGGTAAAATGAGTATAACGGTTTTATTGGGTACTTGTTAAATTTTGTTAAACATCTGTTAATCAGTGTTAAAAAATGTTATTTTACTAAAAGTAATAATTTACATTCGGCTATTAATAATTTATTATATGATAAAAAATTATTTAAAAATAGCCTGGCGCAACCTTATCCGGCATAAAAGTTTTTCCCTTATCAATATCGGCGGCCTTTCAATCGGCATTGCAGCCTGTTTACTTATCTCGTTGTATGTACACTATGAATTAAGTTACGATGGCTATAATCTAAAAAAAGACAGGATTGTACGCATTACCAATATGGTGCGTACACCCGAAAGCGATAACCTTACGGTAGCCCTGTCGTCGGCGCCTTTGGCAACAACTTTAAACCATAACTATCCCGAGGTAGAAACCGCCGTACGGTTTGAACCTGACGAAGCGGTGATGAAAGTTGACGGTCAGTTATTCAGCGAGAAATTTGTTTATAAAACGGATGCCAATGTATTTGATGTTTTTACCTGGCAATTTGCCGAAGGAAACCCCTCAAACGCATTAAAAGATCCGCATAGCATTGTTATAACAGAAACCCTGGCAAAAAAATATTTCGGCAATGATAAAGCTATCGGCAAAACCATTACCTGTAATAAGCAGCCTTACCATATAACAGCCGTACTTGCCGACCTGCCCGAAAACACCGACCTTAAAATTGACGCCTTATTGCCCGGCGATTTTTCAAAAATAACAACCTGGACAGGTTTTGATTTTGATGATTATACCTTCGTGCTGTTCAGGCAAAAGCCTGATTATGCAGCGTTTGCAAAGAAACTGGCTTTGATATCAAAAACGGATATCCAGCCTGTACTTAATAAAACCGGTGCATCAAAATACTCCTTAAAATTCAATATCGAACCTTTAAAGGATGTGCATTTTATTGCCGGCAACATGGGCGATACCGTTAAAGGCGATAAGCAATTGGTTTATATATTTTCGGTATTAGCGATGGTGATTTTAGTGATTGCTTTGTTAAATTACATCAACCTCTCAACCGCCCGCGCTACCGAAAGGGCAAAAGAGGTAGGCGTACGTAAGGTTAACGGCGCAGTACAATCAAGCCTCATCAGGCAGTTTTTATTCGAGTCGTTTTTTGTAACCTGTATTGCCCTGGCAATTGGTGTGGGGCTTATGTTTATTATGCTGCCGTTTTTAAACAGCTTGCTGCAAATTAAGATTTCGGGTGCGTTATCGTCCTATAGTTTTTGGGTTATTTGCGGCGTTGTTTTGGCATCCTCGCTGTTAACAGGCTTGTACCCGGCATTTGTATTGTCTTCTTTCCAGCCTATTACCGCGCTAAAAAGCAATTTCAAACATCAAACCAAAGGTTTAACACTGCGGAAAGCGATTACAGTTACGCAATTCATAATAGCAACGGTAATGATTGCCGGGGCCTTTATCATGAATAAGCAGATAAACTTCATCCAGCACCGCTCACTTGGTTTTAATAACAACCAGGTATTGAATATTTCATTGCCAGATGATTCTGTAGCAAAACTTAGGGTACCGGCGTTTAATAATGCTTTAAAACAATTAGGTGCTGTTAAAGGCAGCTCAATCGGCCTCAGTTTTTCAATGGGCAATGGCGAAACACCTAAGTCAACTACATTAGCTTCGTCAAATGGTGTAAAAAGGGAAGTAGTATCAAATTATTTTATGATAGATGATAAATTTATTCCCTTGTTAAATATGAAGCTTATCGCCGGGAGAAATTTATCAGATGCCATATCATCCGATAAAAAAGAAGGATTTATAGTTAACGAAGCGTTTGTAAACCAGATGGGATGGAAAAAGCCCATCGGCCAGGCCATGGAAGGGTTCGATCATAAAGGCCACGTAATTGGCGTGGTAAAAAACTTTCATTACAGCTCCATGCATAATCCAATTGCCCCGCTGGTAATGGTTTATAACGGGGCAAATTTGTCCTCGGTATTTGTAAAGATTGCCCCCGATCAGCTAAAATTGGTTAAAGCCGCCTGGCAAAACTATTTCCCTGACGTTCCCTTTAACTATAACTTTTTAGATGATGCTTTTAACACCATGTACCAAAAGGACGTTACAAGTATAAAGCTGTTCAATTACTTCACCATATTATCCATATTGATAGCCTGCCTGGGCTTGTACGGCCTTGCCTGCCTGGTAGCTACGCAGCGAACAAAAGAGATAGGCATCCGCAAAGTACTGGGTGCTGCAATAAATCAAATATTGGTATTGCTGGCTAAGGATTTTGTTAAATTGATTGCATTAGCGTCAGTTTTGGCAATCCCTTTAACCTTGCTTATCATGAATAAATGGCTTACAACCTATGCATATCATATCACGATTGGCTGGTGGCTGCTAACGCTGCCGGCTTTTTTAATTTTATTGATCGCGGTTGTGGTAATCAGTTATCAAACCATAAAGGTTGCCGTAACCAATCCTGTGAAGAGCTTAAAAAGCGAATAAATTCACCCTATTAGGGGATTTGTTTTTCAATTTGTTTTGGATAGATTTATAGGGTTCTGTGTTATATGATAGCAAATAAAACTTTAGCTGAAAACCACAATTTAATAAGTGAAGCGAAATTTCAACTGAAGATTGCTTTATTGATAACCAGGAGAAATTTTCAAGACCTTTTTTCCGGCCCTCCGAAATTTAAAAAAGCGCAACAATTTAAAAACGGACAAATAACCTCGGTCTCCGAAAGTGACCTATGGAATGCTGATGATAACGAACAAAACTGGGTATTAACCGCCGGTAAAATACAAAACCTGCGCCTGGCAACTAAAAGGATCAATGGATTAGAAATACCAGCAAATCAAATCTTCAGCTTCTGGAAACACATTGGTAATCCAAACTTTGGCAAAGGGTTTGTTGTAGGGCGGGAGATAAGGGAAGGCTGTATTGTGCCATCCATAGCGGGCGGCCTTTGCCAGCTTTCCAACGCACTATATGATGCAGCTTTACTGGCAGGCTTCGAAATTATTGAGCGGCACCGGCATACAAAAGTAATTAAAGGCTCGCTGGCCGAGCGCGACAGGGACGCCACCATAAAATGGAACTATGTGGATCTCCGGTTCAAATCGCCCCATCCATTCAGAATAGAAATTGAGTTGACACCTGAAAAGCTTATCGCTAAATTTAAAAGCACGGAAAATACGACTGTCGGTATTGCGCCGAAATTAAACTCCCTGTTGCAATCTTCAAAACTTAACGATTGCTATTCATGTGGTAACTTTGATTGCTTTAAACATCCCGACAGGTCTGCGATAACTGATCAGAAAGCAAAAACCACTTTTATACTGGATTACAAATGGCCGGAATATGATGTGTACATCAAATCGATAGCTGCTGAAAATGATGTTTTTATCATACCAATTAAAAAAAACAAATCCATAAAAACCGACAAGTATAACTGGTCAATAAAAAATATTGCAAACATTAAATCAGTTCCGTTTGCTGCGTTAAAACGAGCGTTTTTAATGCGGCTACTGTCCAAATCAAAAAATAATGTTTTCTCATTAATGCTTCGTCTCGATAAGAGAGTCGCAAAAGCATCGGCACAAAAAATACCTGTGGAAAGCACACGCCTTGTAATCTCTCAAAACCTGTTACCGTTTTTATGGGAACAAGGCGTTTTGGGTGGCCGCACCTTCGATGTTTTAATGACGCGGCTGCCGATGGAGAAACTGCACGAGCGGTTAGACCTTGCCCACGCAAATTACCCCGAAAGCAAAACCTTAAATGATTTCCGGGCGCCGCAAACGTTAATTGACCTTGAAAATGCTGCGCTTACCAAATCAAGGAATATTATAACACCGCACCAGGAAATTGCGGATATTTTTAATAATAAGTCAGTTAAACTGGATTGGGTTGTACCTAAAGTGCAGGGTATTAACAATATTACTACCAATAAAATCCTTTTCCCAGCATCCGCATTAGGCCGCAAAGGCGCTTATGAAATGAAGCGTCTGGCAATTGAATTAAACCTCTCCGTTATCATCGCAGGCAAAGCAACCGAAGACGAAAACTTTTGGGATGGCGCAGATGCCAGGATTGCCGAAGGCAACCCATTCGATGATATCAGCATGGTAATCTACCCTGCCTATGTGGAGCACCAGCCGCGAATATTATTAAAAGCTATTGCACTCGGCATCCCAGTAATAACCACCACGGCGGTTGGCCTTGAACCATCCGACAAAGTATCAATCGTTCCGGTAGGCAACTATGAAGCGTTAAAAGATGCACTGAACCAACTACTAAAAAAAATGGCGCGAAGCAAGAACCTAATCTCTAATCGCTGATCTCTAACCCACCATGAACTATGGTCTATGAGCCATGAACCCATTATGAGCCTCTCAGCAAAATGAAATTGAGCTCTACACCAAACCTCTGCCTTATATTTACAGCGATCTTTGTTTTGTAATTAAAGAATAGAAAAAATGAAAAAAGTAATATTGGTAACCGGCGCATCTGCCGGTATGGGCAAAGATTTTGTAAAGGAGTTGTTGAAAGACGGGCACATCGTTTATGGCGCAGCTCGCAGCCTTGATAAAATGGAAGATATAAAGCTTCTTGGGGCAAAAGTGTTAAACATGGATGTAACTGATGATGCTGCAATGGTTAAAGGCGTCGAAACGATCATCAAGGCCGAGGGTAGGATAGATGTGCTGATTAACAACGCTGGTTTTGGCTCGTACGGCGCAATTGAGGATGTGCCCATGGCCGATGCCCGGTACCAGCTGGAGGTAAACGTATTTGGTGCTGCCAGGCTTGCGCAGCTGGTAATACCGTACATGCGTAACCAGCATTGGGGGCGCATAATTAACATTTCGTCAATAGGCGGTAAACTGGCCTTGCCTTTCGGCGGATGGTACCATGCCAGCAAATTTGCCCTGGAAGCATTGAGCGATAGTATACGCAACGAAGTAAAGCCGTTCGGTATCGATGTGGTGGTAATTGAGCCCGGCGGCATAAAAAGCGAGTGGAGCGGCATAGCAGCGGAAAATTTGATGAAAACATCTTCAAATTCGGTATATGGCGATATGGCTAAAAAACTTGGAAATGTATTTACCGCTATTGAAGCTAAAGTGCCCGGACCGGCAGTGATCACGGCGCTTGTTAAAAAAGCAATCGACTCAAAAACACCGGCAACAAGGTACTCCGGCGGCCACATGGCAAAAATTGCCCTGTTCATGAAAAAAATACTCCCCGACCGTATATTTGACAAAGTAATGCTCAGTCAGTTGAAGTGATAGAGATTAGTCCGAAAGGCAGTAAAGTCCGGAAGTACGGAAGAAGTTGCAAGTGACGATGAGAAAATAATGTTCTTAATAAGAAACCGGGCTATAATTGATTCAAATTACGCATGGAAGATAACACCCATAAACAACTAAATAACCTGGTTTACTCCTGCATGGACCAAAAACAGCGCAGTAGTGAACAGGTTGTTTTGGAGCATTCGTTAGGATATATTATTTCGGGCGAGGTACACTTTCAAACAGCAGATGGTGTAACCGTGCTGAAAGAAAATACCATAGGGATGATACGAAAAAACCAATTGGTAAAATCGGTGAAAGTGCCTCCCCCGGGTGGTGTGTTTAAATCGCTTAACATTTTTATCACCCGCGAATTCCTGCAAAGATATGCAGCTGAAAACAGGATAGCGCCTGTTGGAAAATATACAGGCGAGCCAATGATGGAGCTGTCGCCCGACCCATTTTTAAAAGGATATTTTGATTCGCTCATCCCGTATTTTGATCATGGCATGGCCATTCCGCAAACCCTTGCCGATATTAAAACAAAGGAAGCTGTCGAGTTGATACTGCGGGGCCGTCCAAAGCTTAGCGAATTTCTGTTTGATTTCAGCGAACCGTATAAAATTGACCTGGAAGCTTATATGGCTAAAAATTACATGTTCAACATACCAATGGCCCAATTTGCCCGGCTTACAGGCCGCAGCCTGGCAAGCTTTAAAAGAGATTTTGAAAAGATATTTAAAACTTCGCCAGGCCAGTGGCTGCAACAAAAGCGGCTATCCGAAGCGCATTATCTTATCAGTAAAAAAGGCCGAAAACCATCAGATGTTTACCTTGATGTAGGCTTTGAGAACCTTTCCCATTTCTCGTACACTTTTAAGAAAGCATTTGGGGTAGCACCATCGATGGTGTGATGTATCACCCATAATCATTTTACCTGAAAACTAAAAAATTACAACCGCTCGCAAACAGGTTGAGGGTGCTGTCAGATCGAATTATGGGCGTTATTCCAAAGTGCATTCAATAGTGGTTTGTTATTTTTTTAAATTTGGCTATGAAACCGAAGGAAATCTTACAGCAATGGATCAGTGCCTTTAACAATGCTGACGTAGAAACGCTGGCCGCTTTATATAGTGAAGATGCTGTTAACCACCAGGTAGCTAATGAGCCTGTGATAACCAAAGCAAACATAAAAGAAATGTTTGCCACTGAATTTGCAAACGCAACCATGGCTTGCCAGCCCGAAAATATTTTTGAGGACGGCGAGTGGGCAATTATGGAGTGGAAAGACCCGAACGGCCTGAGAGGTTGTGGTTTTTTTCATATCCAAAATAACTTGATCGTGTTGCAGCGGGGCTATTGGGATAAACTCAGTTTCCAGCGGCTATCTTTAAAATAGCTGCATATGCAAATTGGTACAGTTACAAGTCTTAGCCCGCCCGGGTCTTTAAAGGTTAGAATCCTTTACGAAGTGCTTTTAAAATTACCCTAACATACATAGAAACAAAAAAGCCTCTCTATTAAATAGAAAAGGCCTTTTTTGTGCTCCCGACGAGATTCGAACTCATATCGATGGTACCGGAAACTATCGATATGGGTCTTTTTTCCACTTTTCGAAAATTACAACTTTTTTCACAAAAACCGCTTTTTTTTCGCTAAAAACGCATATTTTTGTAAAAGTCAAACACGTTTTTTTCGTGAAATTCCGCACACAAAATTAGCAGAATTTCACGTATTTGTTTTACAAATGTTTTACAAAAATGATTTCTTATGCTCACTGTCAAAGCCACCCTGCTAAAACACCATCAAAAATCTGATGGTTCATTCAATGTCAAAATCCGTGTTACCCATAACAGGGTGTCACGTTATATAGACACCGTTCATTTTGTTTCGGCCAAACAGGTCAACAAGAAAAATGAAATTAAGGATAGTACCGTCGCGCTCCAAGTGGACAGAACTTTGAATGAATATCGGAAGACAATAAGTGACTTAGATTCACGAGTGGATTTTATGACTTGCGATCAAATCGTCGATCATCTGAAAAATGGAAACCAGCCCATTGATTTTATAGAATTTGGCAGGAACCATGTGAAAGAACTTATTGCGAAAAACAAACGGGGAACTTCGGCAAATTTTCGTTCGGTCATCAACAGCCTTATCGACTATTTTGCCAGGGAGAAAGTAAACATCAATGAAATAAATGCCAATATGTTGCGGTCGTATGAAAAATATATGCGATCAGAAAGAACGCTTACCAGGCAAAGTCACAAAAAGGAGTTTACTATAACCAGTCCGGGTTTGTCTGATGGCGGGCTGCATAACCACATGCGGGATCTACGCGGTCTTTTTAATGTCGCTCGAAATCATTTTAACGATGAGGATTTAGGTATTATTAGAATACCACATTATCCCTTTAAAAAATATAAAATCATTGACAGACCGGAAACAGCCAAAAGAAATTTGAGCGTTCCCGATATCATAAAAATCAGGGACTACCAGGCCGAACCCGGTGGTCGAATAGAATTATCAAAAGACCTTTTTATGTTGTCATTTTATTTTTGCGGCACCAATGCGGTAGACTTTTACTACCTGAAGAAAAATAATATCAGGGACGGCAGGCTGGAATACAAACGTGCGAAGACGAAAGGGAAGCGAAAAGACCAGGCATTTATCAGCATCAAGATATTGCCAGAGGCCGAAGAATTATTAAACAAATATATTGGCAAATTGCAAGTCCGTTTTTCCAGTCATACCGGCTTATCAACTACTTTAAGCCACGGCTTGCGAAAAATTCAAAAAGAAGCGAAAATTCCGGATGTGACATTTTATTGGGCACGCCACTCATTTGCCACATTGGCGCGAAATACATGCCGGAAAAGCAAAGATGATATTGCAATGGCGCTTAATCACATTGACGAAGGCCGAAAAACAACCGACATTTATATCCAAAAAGATTGGAAAATTGTTGACGAGGTCCAAAGTGCCGTAGTAGATTTAGTCAGTAATTATAGAGAAGACAATATTTTAAAGATGGCACAATAGCCGATAAAGTTCTTATATAAACTATTATATTTGCGCCACATTGTTCCCGTAGTTCAACGGATAGAATTGCTGATTCCGGTTCAGCTGATATGAGTTCGAATCTCGTCGGGAACACCGAAAAACAAAGTCGCCCTCGGGTGGCTTTTGTTGTTTATAGCCCCCCACCGCCATGCAAATAATACCATACATTTCAACCTATAATGTCTATTTTTAAAGCCTATTATATTTATAAATGGCTTTTAACGAAGATTCACGTGTAAAAATACCTGCTATCCTGCACCTTACGCGACTTGGGTATAACTATATCCCAAGGCACGAACAACAAAGGGTTGAAGAAACGAACGT
>JABDCF010000099.1 GCA_013288235.1 Bacteroidota bacterium
CCTGCCAGGCCACGAATGCCCTATATACCTGGATAGTTGACGGCGTTACAATGGCCTCTAATTATGGTCTTGTTCAAAGTTTTAAAAATACATTTACTACCTCCGGCGTGCATAATATCACCCTCCATTTGCAAAACCCAAGTGCTTTATGCTCTGCGCCAGATGTAACAGAATCTATTTGTATTCAAAACCCGCCCCAGCCTAAATTTACGTTACCAACCTTAAAAGGTTGTGCCCCAGCAACAATTATACCAGCCAACCAATCGATAATAGACGCCAATTGCAATGCGACCAATAAATATGTTTGGACCGTTGCCGGCGGGAATGTAACTTATGCAAACGGCACCGATGCTAATAGTGCGCAGCCACAGTTTGTTTTTACAACAGCGGGCACTTATACCCTTACGCTGGGGATAACTACAGTAAGCTGCGGTACAATTACCACACCGGCACAAACCGTTGTTATTGATTCGCCAATAGCAATAAGCATGTCCCCAGATGACATATTATGCGGCACAAACCAATCTTTCACCTTTGGCCCTACCGTTGGCCCAACCCAGACAACAATTTCAGGCGTTGGACAGCAGCAGGCAAACTCGTATACATGGACAGTTACAGGCGGCGCTTACAGCTTTGCGTCGGGGTCAACCGCTAACAGTCAATATCCGCAAATAACATTTACGGCATTTGCTGCTTATAAGGTAAGTGTAACCGTACAAAACAATTGCGGCTCGTTAACAAAGTCACAAAACCTTACTTTCCAGGATGCGCCAACGGTAAAAATAACACCTTCGGCTCCAACTATTTGCCCTGGCAGCCCTGTAACTTTGAAGGCTGCAATTACCGGTACCTATACCACTTTTCAGTGGATTGGTTCGGGGGCTTTTTCGGCCCCGGGCTCACTCACAACCAATTACACACCAACCGCTGCCGAAATAACCGCAGGAAGTGCAACGGTGACCCTGGATGTTAAAACGGCCCTATCAGGCCAGTGTGCTGATATTCAACAGAGTATTACTATAAATATCTATTCGGTAAATACCATAACAAGCGCGTCAACGTCACAAATATGCACAGGCAATCCCGTTGGTTATAACATAACCTCCTCAGTACCTGCAAGTACCTTTAGTTGGACAGCTGCACTTACATCAGGAACGGCTACCGGGCTTTCAGCAGGTAACGGCCCTGCTATAAACAACACCCTTATAAACAATGGTACAGGCGATGCCGTAGTGAGCTATACTATTACCCCCGTGGCCAATGGCTGCCAGGGCGTTCCCTTTGTGTTGATGGTAACAGTTAAGCCGCTGCCAAAGGCTATTGTAACTCCGCTAAATAGTACAATATGTACCGGCAGTTCAACCAGTCTTAATTTAACATCAAATGTTACAGGTACAACTTATACCTATACCAGCGTTGTATTAACCGGCAACATAACAGGCAACACTCAACAGCCTATTGCAAGCAGCGCAACAACTATAAGTGATTTTTTAACCAATAATGGCGCTATACCGGGTACTGTAAAATATACTATTACCCCTTTTAATGGTAGTTGCCCCGGCATGGCGGCAACAGCCGTAGTAACGATTGAGCCAATGCCCGTTATATCCAACCCCGGCGCTAATAATGAGGTTTGTAATGTTACCCAGTATAAACTTAACGGAAACAGCCCGGGACCAGGCACAGGAAAATGGACAGTTTCGCCTGCCGGCCCTGTTTTTAATAATCCTACGTTACCAAATGCCATAGCCAGTTTACTTATTCCGGGAAGTACTTACACTTTCACCTGGACAATAACCCCGCCGCTGCCGTGTGCACCAAATTCAAATTCAATGACACTCATTGATGACCTGCCGTCCATAGGTGGGACAACAAGCGGCAACACAAGTGTTTGTAGTGGCAGTAGTGCAGGAACAATAACCTTATCCGGCCAGGTTGGAAATGTGACAGGGTGGCAATCATCGACAGATAGCGGCGTAACATGGCAAGCCGTGCTCCCAACTAATACAACGGCCTCACTACAATACCTTAATATCACCGCAACCACTCAGTATAGGGCAATAGTGCAAAGTGGTGTTTGCAGCGTTCAGCCTTCAACCGTAACAACAATCATTGTAAACCAACCTGCGATTCAAGCAATTGCAGGCAGTGATCAAAATTTATGCGGCGCTACAACTACAATGCTCCAGGGCAATAATCCATCTCCATTTCAAGGTATATGGTCGCAAACTGCCGGGCCCGTGGCAACTATTGTATCGCCCAACAGCGCCCAAACACAGGTTAACGGATTACAAGAAGGCAATGTTTATACTTTTTCATGGACGATAAAAGGAGTTCCACCTTGCGGTGATAACAGCGCTTCGGTAAACATTAATAATGCGAACGATGTAACAGCAAGTTTTACAGCTGATAAAACTGACGGATGCGGCGATTATACAGTAAATTTCAATAACACTTCAACCGTTTTAACAGGCACCGGCTTTTTATGGGATTTTGGCGATGGAACCGCCCAATCAACAGCCACCAGCCTATCACACCTCTTTAGCGCACGAGTCGATGGCAAGGACACAACCTACGTCGTATCCCTATATGTTGTTAATAATTGTTTTCAAAGGCCACCCTTTACTTTAAAAATAACGGTAAGGCCACAAACACCTATTGCTTATATATCCCCAAAACAGCTTATAGGTTGTTCGCCTTTTACACTGGCGGTTGATAATTTGTCACCAGGCAATAACCAGAGCTATACCTACTATTTATACAATGGTGCTACACTCGTGCAGCAAGTTACCAAAACTGACAAAAGCGAGGTGCAGTTTAATCCTATCACCACAAACAGCACTATACAATATACATTATACATGGTGGCAACAGGCTTTTGCGGCAACACCGGCCAAAGCAATATAATACCTATAACCATTTCGGTCACAAATGTTGTGGCGCAGATGTTTATCGAAAATGGGGTAAGTAAAGGATGCGCACCATTTAGCGCCACCTTTGTAAACAATTCTTTTGGGGCTGACAATTACTATTATACAATTTATGATGTGAACCATAATGTGGTGGATAGACGCCAGGGCGGTACAACCCCATTGCCATACACCTTTAGTACTCCCGGCACTTTTTATGTCACTGTAACCGCTGCCAATAGCTGCTCCACAGTTGAATCCAATCCGCCAATCCGTGTGGATGTTTACCCGATACCTTCACCTGCTTTTACAACAGATGTAACAACCGGCTGCCGCGAACTGACCGTTACTTTTACCAATCAAACACCCGGTGACCCAAACATACAGGCGACATCATTACTTTACGATTGGGATTTTGGCGATGGATCAGCCCACGCATTAGGTTATACGCCACCGCCGCACGTTTATAGCTTTAAGAATTCGCCATTTACGGTTACTTTAACAGCTACCAATCCGGTCACTAACTGTTCAAATGCAATTTCACAAGCGGGTTACATAAATGTTGCCGCGCCGCCTGCAACACAATTTATTGA
The DNA here is from genome assembly GCA_013288235.1 of Bacteroidota bacterium. GTDB lineage: Bacteria > Bacteroidota > Bacteroidia > Sphingobacteriales > Sphingobacteriaceae > Mucilaginibacter. Next base: position 3,503 of record JABDCF010000099.1, read on the forward strand.
AAAGCCGGACAGTGTGACCAGTGTCCCCAATTATCATTTTGACTTTATCGATCAGACAACGGGAAACCCGGTTAGCTGGGCATGGACTTTGGGCGACGGCTCAACATCTGCAAGCCAAAACCCGGGGCACACTTACCTCGATACAGGCTTTTACAAGGTTACCCTAACAACTGCTTCGGCTACCGGATGCGATAGTACAATTACGCATATTGTGCGAGTTACTGGCATCCCTGGTCAGTTATTTTTACCGAATGCATTTGAACCAGCGGGAGGCACACTTGAATTGCGAACATTTATGGCCAAAGGGTCGGGTATAAAGCAATGGCATATGCAGGTATTCAACAATTACTCGCAGCTGGTTTGGGAAACAACGAAACTTGATGACAAAGGCGCGCCGGTGGATGGATGGGATGGAACGTTTAACGGGCAGCCCGCACCGCAGGGGGTTTATATATGGCAGATATCGGCAACATTTATTAACGGGACGGAATGGAAAGGGAATGTGCTTAAAAACTCATTGCCTAAAAGAGTAGGCGTAGTACAACTAATAAGATAATTAATGAGGAAACTGTATAGGCCTTGTATTTTATGGATAACGATGATACTTGCCGGCTTAACAAGTTTTGCGCAGGACCATATGTATTCACAGTTCTTTAATTCGCCGCTTTACCTTAACCCTGCCCTTACCGGCCAATTTGAGGGCGACCTACGTATGAACCTCATTTATCGTAACCAGTTTACCTCGGTACCCGGCAGTTTCAATTACTTATCAGGCTCCATCGACCTCAATATACCACAATTTGGCGGAGGCGTAGGGCTATTATTCACCCACAGCAGCGAGGGTACGGCCTATCTTAGCACAAATAACATTGCCGGCACGTACGCCTACAGTATCGGTTCGCAGGATTATGTATTGTCGTTTGGATTGCAGGCAGGCGTAAGCAATCGAACCCTCGACTGGAGCAAACTTATTTTTGGCGACCAGATAGACCCACAATTCGGATATATACCGGGTTCGGTATCAGCAGCTGATCCTGCGCCCTTTAATAATAAGTTTTATTTTGATTCGGGCGCCGGGATTAACTTTGTGGCCGGCGAGTTTGATATTGGCGGCGCGGTTCAGCATCTTAACCAGCCGAATGAATCGTTTACAGGTATCCCGGCCAAATTGCCGATGCGCTTTACAGGCCACGCAAGTTACCGCTGGGACCTTAGCCCGGATGATAATAATGATGAGGACCAAAAATCATTCATTATTCCTTCGGTTGTATTTTATAAACAGTCTACTGCACAATCTTATAGTATTGGGTTTCAGTATAAGCGGACGAATATAAACGCCGGGTTATGGTATCGGGGCGGCGGAGTTGACGGCGGCCCCAGCGCTATTGTGGTATCACTGATATTTGATATATTTATCAATAAAGATGGCGGCGAGAAAGTGCGGCTTGGCGTAAGTCATGATGTACCGGTTTCCAGCTTAAATTATAGTAATACAAGTGGCACTTCTGAGGTAAGCGTGGGGTACGTAACAACATTACCTTCGCGCACAGATACTTATCATAAATTTGAAGGTGCAAGGCGTTGTTATGATTTTTATTGATTAATAAACAAATCAAAACAATTTTGTTTATTCGTATGTCCAAAATATCATTTTATGAAAAGAGATTATTTAGCCGAAAAAGCGGCGAAAAAAAAAGTTACAAGGGAGGCCATGTGGATCTTACTGATTTTCATTGTGCTTTTCCTGGCGGTTATGTTCCGCATTGCCTGGCGATCTGAATCAGCCGGCGGCTTTTTCTCGTCGATGCCGTCGGGGGATGATGCTTATGAAATTGCAAAAGACTATATTATGCCAACGCTAAGATCAAGTAACGTTGAGTTTGCTGATAAAGATTATCAATATGCAAAAAGTTCCGATTCTGTTTATGTCATTAAATCCTATTTCCAGGCAAAGGACCCCAGCAGCGGGAACGCTAAAACAAATTATACAGTAACTATTAAGTACAATGGTGGAACAATTTCAAATGATAGAAACTGGTCGTTACTTAATCTTCAAGAAAATTGATAGCATCAGTTTATAAAAAAGCGGGCCTGGAATACTCCGGCCCGCTTTCAATCACTCTAAAACAATCACCTCTAAATTAGAAGTACTTTTAATAATTAATATGGGAAGCGTTAATATTGACTATTAAAATTAATAAGTCAAATATATTAACTTTGATTTGTCAATTCACCTAAGTATCAGTCTTTTTACTAAGGTGTGACAGAGTTTAAAGACACCAACCTATCTTTATTTTAATAAGATAAGCCTTTTATAAATATATCGCTCAGTAATAAACGTTTTTTGCGGATATCATCCAGATGTTCTCTATTGGGAAACATCTGTTTTTTGTGAGATGAAGCATTTCCACTAACACCATGCAATGCCTCCAACAGCAGTTCTACAATTTCAACAGGGTTATTAACTGGTTTTATTGCTCCCTTTTCAACTTCCGTCCTGATAGCATTCACCAGCAAGTTCGTTTCAGCATTGTGTACCTGGCTTACTATCTCCCATATTGTGTCAGGTAAGTTTTGCTCGTTGAGCCTGAAAAAATCAAAAAAGTTATAGTTTTTTAGGATAAATTCGTGTTGGCTGTTGATCTGAAAATCAAAAGCATCTTTTAAACCGGTAAAAGTATTTGCCCTGCTGCTTAATACATTAAGGTAATCATCGGCCACCCTGCGCATCACAGCTATATACAACTGGCTTTTGTCGGGGAAATAATAATATAACAGCGCTTTTGACATAGAAAGGTCGCCGGCTATTTCGTTCATCGTGGTTTTTGAATAACCATAATGTAAAAACCTTTGATAGGCGGCTTCCAGGATCTTTTCTTTTTTTATATCCTGCAGTTCATTTGTAGCGATCATTGATAACTGTTATTTATAGAATATACTAATTAAGTAGAAAATTGGTTGTTTGATGTCCTGACTTTTTTAACAAATCTATCAAATTTTATAAACATTAAAGTTTAAACGGATAAATAATGTTTAACGTACATTTAAAATAAAGTAATAAAAAAAGCCGTACAGTTAAAACTGCACGGCCATTTTTTATTATAGGGCTACTATTTACACCGTTTCCAATTCTAATTCTAACTTCTCCTCTTTCTTCTTTTCACCAAATAACCTGGTTTTTAGCCTTACACGTATTATGTACATACAAGGCACTAATATCAGGGTAATAATTGTGGCAAAACCTAAACCAAAGATCATTGTCCATGATAACGGACCCCAGAAGGCATTGTTGTCGCCGCCGAAATAAATATGTGGTTTAAACGAGGTAAATAAACCGGCAAAATCAATGTTAAATCCTAATGCCAGCGGTATTAAGCCCATTATAGCAGCGGTCGCTGTCAACAATACCGGTGTCATCCTTGTGCGGGCAGCTTCAACAACCGCATCGTGCAGGTTTTGCCCCTGTTCTATAAGCATGTCGGTAAACTCAACCAGCAAGATACCATTCCGGACGACGACACCCGCAAGGGCGATGATACCAATGCCGGTCATTACGATACAGAACGTCATATTAAAGAGGCTTAACCCCAGGAATACACCAATGATACTGAAAAATATTTCTGTTAAAATGATCAGAGTTTTACCGATGGAGTTAAACTGCATCATCAGGATGATCAAAATTAAGCCGAAGGATATCAACAAAGCAGTGCCAAGGAATGTCGACGCTTCCGCCTGGTCTTCCTGCCCACCGCCCATACGTATAGAAACACCATCAGGGGCTTTAAAACTGTTAATGGCCTGCGATATGCTGGCAACAACTTCATTGGGATTGAAAGCCGGTTTTATCACGTTGGAAATTAACGAAATAACCCTCCGCGATTGTTTATGCTTAATATTTACATAAGTATTGGTATAGCGTATATCTGTAAAGGCCGATATAGGTACCTGCCTTATCGCCCCGCCGGTTGCAAGGTCGCGATAGGTGATCTTTAAGTTTTTTAATGCATCAATATTATTGCGCTGATCTTCTTTCGCCCGTACATCAATTTCATAATTATCTTCAGTTGTATTCCTAAAATCAGAAGCCTTGGCGCCATAAACTGAAGTAAATAAGGCTTTGTTAACCTGATCGGTTGTGATGCCTTCCCGGTTTGCCCGTTCGCGGTCAATATCGAACACGATTTCCGGCTTATCATTCTGCACATCAGTTTGAAGCCCCTCAATACCGCCTATATTTTGGTGGTTGATGAATTTTTTTAGCCTGTCTGCAGTATGCACAAGTGTATCCATGTTGTCGCCCGCTATTTCAATATCAATATCTTTTTGCACGGGTGGTCCTGAATTTTCCTGGGCTACGGCAATTTGTGCACCCGGCACGCCCTGTACAGACTTACGGATACGGTCCATAATATCCGTGGTTTTTTTTCCATTCCTTTTTCCAAATTCAACAAAGGCAACAGTAATCTTTCCTTTATTGTAATAGGTTCCCTGATCTTCGTCCTGCGGGTCCGTAACACCAACAGACACGTTTGAGATGATAGAGGAAACAATATCCTTATCTGGTTCTACAATTTTCGCCACTTTTTTTTCAAGGTCTCCAACAACCTGGTTAGTATAGGCCTGGTCGGTGCCAATAGGCATGGTTACATAAACGTACACGAAATTGGGGTCGGACGATGGGAAAAATACTACTTTCGGGCTTCGTACAACGGTGAAAGCCATGGTGAAAATAAAAAGTACAATAACGCTGAACAATATCCACCATGGCCTTTGTACTGCCCACTCAAGCCTGCGTGCATACCAATGCTGAAAACGTGGCCAAAGATTTTTTTGAAACTTATCGATAACACGCAGAAGGACGAAATGATTAAATAAATAAAGCACTGTGGCAAAAACTACGAAATTCCCAACGCCCACATTCATTAAATATCCTAAAATGGCAGCGATAACCAAAAAGATAAGGGCACGGCGCACCTTGCGGTCAAACCTGGGATGATCATGTTCTCCTTCGTGATGCGGTTTCATAAAATCAACCGCGAAAACAGGGTTCATGATATAGGCTACAACCAACGACGCTAACAGTGTTATGATGAGTGTAATAGGCAGAAAGAACATAAAGTGCCCGATGAGGCTATTCCAGAACGCCAGCGGGATAAAGGGTGCAAGGGTAGTCATGGTGCCGGAAAACACGGGTAAAAAAACTTCGCCGGCAGCCATTTTCGCCGCTTTTTTTATTGGCACAGCCCCATTTGCGAAAATACGGTGCGTGTTTTCTATTACCACGATGGCGTCGTCCACCACAATACCCAATGCAAGCAGGAACGAGAATAGGACGATCATGTTCAATGTAAAGCCTATGGCCGGCATTAACATGAAGGCTATAAAACAAGAAAGTGGTACGGAAAGCGCGACAAAAATAGCGTTCGTTGTACCCATAAAGAACATCAGGATAACCGTTACCAATATAAAACCGATCACGATAGTATTGATGAGGTCATTCAGCGTTGAACGGGTTTTGTCAGATTGATCTCCTGTTACAGTAATATCCAAACCCTTCGGAAAAACAGTTTGCTGCTTTTGTTTGATAAGTGAATATATTTTATCCGAAGCCTCGATCAGGTTTTCCCCCGATCTTTTAGCCACATTCAATGTAATTACATTCTTAAAGTTTGGGTTATTCGGCGTTTTTAAACGAGCGTAGCTTATCTGGTCCTGGAAACCGTCTTTTATATCGGCAATGTCCCTCAAATAAACAGCTTTCCCCTGCGGGTTACGGATCACCAAGGCGGCAACCTCATCAGCGCTTTTAAAGTCTTCTTTTACATCAATGGTGCGTTGCATGCCATCAATTTTTACGGTACCAGCGCTTGAAATTACGTTTTCGTTACCAATTGCCTGGATAATATCGTTGTAGCTAACCTGGGCTGCCGTCATCTTATCGATATCCACATTTATCTGGATATTCGGTGTTAATGCGCCAACTTCGTCCACCTTGGATATTTCCTTCATCGCCTCTATATCATCTTTCAAATTATCGGCATATTCCTTTAATTTTTTTAAGCTATAGTTACCAGATATATTGATGTAAAGAATCGGTAGGTCGGCAACGTCGATATCAGAGATTTGGGACTCCTGCAAATTGTTATCATTTTTTGGAAGGTCTTGTTTCGCCTTGTCAACAGCATCTTTCACATCCTGCTTCGCGTTCCTTATGTCAATGTTGGCATTAAACTCAGCAGTTATGATCGAAACGTTTTGCTGCGTGTTTGAAGTGACCTTTTTTAGGCCCTTTAACGACTTCAATTGCTTTTCGAGTTGCTTCGTCACCAATACCTCGATATTTTGAGGCGACTGGCCATTATATGGTGTGGTTATAAAAACCTTCGATTGCGCTATATCCGGAAAGTTCTCTTTTGGCAGGCGTATATAACTCATCAAGCCCAGCAAGGCAATCATAACTATGAATGCGTATACTGCGGTTTTGTTATCGATGGCCCAACTGGAGGGCCCAAATTCTTTTTCCTGGTCTTTCATATCAAATTTATTTTGAATGATTAGTTAACTGCGTTCAGAACTCTCAGCTTGTCGCCGTCTTCAATATCACTTGCGCCTTCGGTAACCACCTGGTCGCCCTGTGATAGGCCACTTAGTACTTCAGATTTTCCGCCATAAGTGTTACCTATTTTAATAGGTTGCCTTTTGGCAATACCATTTTTATTAATAAATACAAATGTACTGGTGTCGGAACGTTGAATGGCATTTAAGGGAACTGACAGCGAATTCTTTTTAGAATAATCAGCTACCCGGATAGTAGCAGTCATGTTAGGGCGTAATGCCTTGCTTTGCGGTAGTTTTATCTCGATACCAAAGGATCTTGATCCGGGATCGATCACTTTTGCAGCAAACGTAACTTTCAGCATCAGCGAGTCGTTGGCGTCAGGGATAACAACCTTAACATTATCGCCCTGATTAATGTCAGTGGCGTATGACTCAGGTACATCTGCCTTTACTTTTAAATTATCCGTATTCACGATCCTTATTCCATTTGTCCCGGGTTGGATAACCTGGCCCAGTTTAAGATCCATTTGATCAATAGTCCCACTTATAGGTGCCGTTATCCGGTACATATCAGCCTGCTGGCGCAAGAATGAAACCTGCTTTTCGGAACTTTGCAGCGCTGTTTGCGCCTGCAAATATTGGACCTCAGTGCCTATCTTTTGGTCCCAAAGGTTTTTTTGGCGATCATATAAAGTCTTGTTCAGGTTCACCTGTGTTTGTGCCTGGGCGATCTGCTGGTTTAAAACGCTATTATCCAATTGCACCAAAACCTGACCTTTGCCGACATGGTCCCCTGCTCTTACGTGCAATGCTGTTATAACGCCCGGCGATTGCGAGTATGCCATAACATTGTCCTGTGCATCAATATGGCCTTGTAGGTCAACATAATTAGTAAAGTTGCCCGGGATTACAGTAACGGTGCTCACATCTGTAGATTTAACTGAATCTTTTTTACCCAATTCAGTTTGCAGCTTCACGATCTGTGAATCTATTTTCGCCTGCTCTTTCTTCAAATCGGCCAATTGGCCGGCTTTATCTTTTGGTTTGCTGGTACACGCTGCGAACAGCACTATTACGCTTGTAAAATATATTAGTTTTTTCATGTCTTGTATATTATTGATCGTCTAAGGTTTTTATTATTTAATGCGTCCGTATGCTTTATCAAGGTCAACTTTGCTTACCAGGGCATCATATAGGCCTTGTATATAGGTATTGTCGGCATCTTGAAGTGCTGTTTGCGCCTGTATGACCTCTAAACTCGAACCGACGCCTTGATCGTACTTAATTTTTGCCACCCTTAACACTTCTGCTGCAAGCGCCATGTTTTTCCGCTGGTCATTTAGCGTTTGTAAGCCGTTAATATAGGTTATACGTGCCTTACTAACTTCAAGATTTAAGGCATTCTTTGTAGCAACCAGATTGTTTTGAGCTTTTTCTACCGTAATTTGAGAGTGTTTCAACTGGTATTTATGCTGAAATCCGGTGAAAACAGGAACATTTAAGGTAAGCCCCACATAACTTGAAGGGAAGTCCATTTTATAAAGCTGGCCAAAGCTGTTGTTTTGATACGACGGTGCATAACTTGCATTCGCGGTTAACTTAGGCAAAAACTGTCCTTTTTTCAGTTTTACATCATATTCATCTAATTTCTCCTGTGTTTCAAGCAAACCATATTCTATCCTGTTACGATAGGCTGTAGTATCGGTCGTCACTGCTTCACCCCCGCTAAAGTCCAATTGAACATCCTGGAGTTTATCTTTGAGTATAAGGTTGCTTTCTATTGGCATGCCCATCTGAAATTTTAATAATTCATAATTCAGGCTTAGTAAACGGACAGTATTCTCTTTTTTAGTTACCAGCGAATTATATTGAACGGTTATACGTTGAACGTCAATTAATTCGGCAACACCCTGTTTGTTTTGTGCAGTTGTTTCATTCACTTGTTGCTTAAGCTGGTCGATATCTTCCTGCAAAAGGCGTAGTTCTTCAATGCTTACCAAAACCTGGTAATAAGCCTTGGTTACATTAACATTAACCGCAATTTTTGAACGTGTATAACTCCGGTCATAAAGCTCTTTATAAGTCCTGCGCCCGGCCAGCCCTACCAGGTAGCTTGGGTCAAAAATAATCTGGTTTGCCGTCAATGATAAATTTGACTGGTAGGTTACGCCAAATTTTAACGGGATGAATGTGCCCGGCGCCCCAAAAAACTCTCCGGGTATTAAAGTCGTAGGAATTTTTAAATAATCCTGGAAAGATGCTACCCCGCTTATTTGCGGGTAGCCTTGTCCAATGATTTCTTTTACGTGGTAACCGGCGCTAGTAACATCTAAACCTGCATTTACTACTGAATCCTGATGCAAGTACGCATAATTAACGCAATCAGCTACAGTGAAGCTATATTTTTGACTATCCGGCGGCGTTTGTTGTGCAAAGCTGTTTAAGGCTATTGCACACATTAAAGTTACTATGAGTATTATATGTTTCATTTTATCGTTTGGTGTTTCGTCTATATCTATTATACTTATCTGAATTGGACATTTGCATCAAAATAAATCAATGCGTATGACAGCCCTATGTCAGCAGACTAATTATTCATCGTGAATATTTTTATACTGGTTCAGCAACTTATATCCTTTAAGCGTACAAATGCCATAATTAAAATGTTCTAAAAATTGGTACTGTACTTTCCATGCACTAAACTCAGCAACAGGGAATACGCTTGCATTAAAACCCAGTTCAACCTGGCTAACCCGCATCCTCGCCAATATCTTTACATCAATATCAGGTCTTATATAACCTTGTTTTATGCCCTTGGTTAGTAACTCTTCCAGGGTATGTATCAACACGTCTGCTTTAAAATTCTGAAAATGTTTCCAGGCGTCCGGGTGATATTTTTGCATATCATGTACCACTATCGGGTTGATCCTTGAAAATATCTCTTCTGAACATTTCATCATGTTGATCATTTCCTCGATTACGTTGCCTGACTGGCTGATGATGGCGCACATTTGGTCTTCATCATCCTGTAGCTTTTTCTTAACTAAAGCTATCACCAATTCATTTTTATCCTTAAAAAACTGGTAGATGGTTTTTTTCGACATGCCTAAATGTTTGGCTATGTCGTCCATCGTTACGCTTTTTATCCCTGCCGTTAAAAACAGTTCCTCGCCGCCTTGTATTATTCGCTCTATTTGACTCATTGACTTTCAAGGTCAAAACTAAGGAAACATTTTTAGATTTCAAAGTTTCCATTGGAAATTACCTTTCCCTGACAAACGGCTCTATTAGTAACAGTTTTTAAGTAGCAGTGGCAGTTCCCTGGGTATTTGATAATTCAATGAACAAATTTATACCTAACAAAAGGTTTGCAACGGTGGAGATAACGACATTATAAAGGGCCTTTTATACCAACCAATTTAACCAAAACTGCCACTGCCACTCAAAACTGCTACTGATTTAGTACCTTTGCAAAAATTTCTAAGAACATGACCCTTACTCCTCTTTCAGCAATTTCACCAATTGATGGCCGTTATCGTAATACCACAGCCGCGCTGGCTGATTATTTTTCGGAGTACGCGCTAATCAAATACCGGGTGTTTGTTGAAATTGAATATTTCATCGCTTTGTATGAACATCCGCTGCCGCAATTACAAAACTTTGATAAAAATATAGCGGAAAAGTTACGCGGTATTTATAAAAACTTTACTGAAAAAGATGCTGAAGAAATAAAGCTGATAGAAAAAACGACTAATCACGATGTTAAAGCGGTTGAGTATTTTATTAAAAAGGCGTTCGATAATCTCGGCCTTGAACAATATAAAGAATTTATCCACTTTGGGTTAACATCACAGGATATTAATAATACTGCCATCCCTTATACTTTTAAGCTGGCTTTAAATGAAACCTACTATCCGGCTATAAATGAATTAGTTGACTTGCTAAAAAAGTACGCTACCGATTGGGAACAGGTGCCTATGCTGGCGCATACCCACGGGCAACCAGCATCGCCAACCCGTTTGGGAAAAGAGATACAGGTATTTATTGAAAGGCTTGAAAACCAGTTAAACCTGTTAAAACCGATTCCTTATTCGGCTAAATTTGGCGGCGCTACAGGTAATTTTAATGCACATAATATTGGTTACTCAGCTATCGACTGGAAGGCCTTCGGAAATTATTTTGTTAATGATATTTTAGGGCTGAACCGCTCGCAGTTTACTACGCAGATTGAGCATTATGATAATTTTGCCGCGCAATGTGATGCCTTAAAAAGGATCAACAATATACTGATAGACCTTGACCGGGATATGTGGGCCTATATTTCGATGAACTATTTTAAACAAAAAATAAAAGAAGGAGAAATAGGTTCATCGGCTATGCCGCATAAAGTAAACCCTATTGATTTTGAAAACTCGGAAGGTAACCTGGGTATTGCTAATGCTTTATTTGAGCACTTTGCCGCCAAGCTGCCTATCTCAAGGTTACAACGCGACCTTACTGACTCTACCGTATTGCGTAATGTCGGGGTCCCGGTAGCACACACATTAATTGCTGTCAAATCAACCATAAAGGGTTTAAACAAACTACTGCTTAATACCGATGCTATAAACGCACACCTTGAAGCTAATTGGCCGGTTGTAGCCGAAGCGATACAAACGATACTCAGGCGTGAAGGTTATCCAAACCCGTATGAGGCATTAAAAGAACTTACACGCACGAATACCCGGGTAAGCGCGGATACTATAGCTGTGTTCGTCGACAACTTAGATGTTGACGATCAAATCAAAGAGGAAATAAAAAGGATTACACCTTCGAATTACACGGGGATTTGAGCTGAAAGCAGAAAGCTAAAAGATCAAAGCCAAAGGAGGGCATATCTTCGGGGTTTAAAAAAAGCTTTTTGCTTTAAGCTTTTTGCTTTAACGTCACCCACAGGTCATAACAAATTAATAGCGCCATATAAATCAAAAACCTGCTTAACTTTGTTAATCGGTTAATAACTAAAAATAAGATGAACATCAACGTATATACAGAATCAACTCCCAATCCGGCCACAATGAAATTCATTGTGAATAAGTTGCTGATCAATGGCAGCGCAGACTTTGCGACAAAGGAAAGCGCCGAAAAATCGCCTTTTGCTAAGGAGTTGTTTAAGTTTTCGTTTGTTAACGGCGTGTTTTTTGCAAGCAACTTTGTTACTGTTACCAAATTTGAAAATGATAGCTGGGAAGACTTATTGCCAATACTAAAAGAATTTGTAAAAGGCGCGGTTGAAGCGGAACTGAAAGTACAGGACGAAGAACAACCCGAGGCCGGCGATTTTGAAGGCAGTGACATTGAAGTAAAAATACAACAGATACTAAACGACTATGTGCGCCCTGCGGTTGAACAGGATGGTGGCGCCATTACCTATAAATCATTTGATGAAGGCGTTGTTACCGTTGAACTTCGCGGATCATGCAGCGGATGCCCCTCTTCAACCGTTACCTTAAAATCAGGTATCGAAAATTTACTGAAACGTATGGTGCCAGAGGTTACCGAGGTGGTTTCTGAAGCTCTTTAACTATGATTTCACCGATTTTTGAAGGGTGATTTCACCGATTTTTGTGGATCTGATTACACCGATTTTTTGGGAGGATCACACCGATTTTCCACCATATTAATTCTGTAACTGTGCTGAACCGGTGAAATCATACTATAATCTGTGAAATCAAATCATAGTCGGTGAAATCTTTTTAATAATCGGTGAAATCCCAAACTAAAAATGTTTCTGTATAGTCTCTAACATTTCCCGGGTTATTTTACCATTGGTGGCCAATAGTTCGCGGCAGTTCAGGCATTCGCCGCCGCCTTTGAAATTCACCGCATCTCCACCGGCCTGGCGTAAAATAACTATCCCCGCTGCTACATCCCAGGCATTTAAGTTATACTCGTAGTAACCATCAACAAAACCGGCGAAAGGTATAACTGGATCATTGACCCGCTTGATGGCACAACCAATTTTATTCATGGCCTGCCTGTTTATTCGGTAAGTATTGCTTTGCAGGAATATGACGAACTTATTTTAGGAGTTGTATAT
>JABDCF010000100.1 GCA_013288235.1 Bacteroidota bacterium
TTCCACCACTTATACAGATTTTGTCTTTATATTTTCAAGAGGTTATTTAAATATTGATAAAATCTCACAAATTCATAAAAAGGGAATTTATTTAAAACTCCGTTACTCAAATTCATACTTGTAAATTTACATTATCGAAATAAAACGGTGTGTGTAATGAAGGGACTGATATAAACTCATTAAGTTATGATTATATTCGTAAATTAAAGATGATTTTATATAATTCTCTCGCTGACGCCGAATTAACCCACTTACTCAAGTCCGATGACCAAGCTGCGTTTGAAGAAATCTATCTGCGTTATGCCAGCCTGCTCTATCTTTACGCTTATAGGAAATTAAAAGGTAAGGAAGAAGCTAAAGATGTGGTACAGGATGTCTTTATCGCACTTTGGAATAATCGCAAAAAGTTTGATGTAAAAACTACCTTATCCGGTTACCTGTATAAATCGGTTCTGAACAAAGTATTCAATATTTTTAAGCACCAAAATATCATCCAGGAGTACATCAAAGCCAACCAGCATTTCATCAAGATCGACAGTACCGAAACCGATTACCTTATCCGTGAAAAAGATATCACTACTCTCATCGAAAACGAAATTGCCGCTATGCCCCCAAGAATGCGGGAGATCTATGAACTAAAAAGAAAAAAATTCTTAAGCACCAAAGAAATCGCAAAACAGCTGAACCTCTCCGAATTTACAGTATCCACCCACATGAAAAGAGCACTAAAACTCCTAAAAGACAAGTTACCCATTTTTATTTACCTCGTTTATATTATTTATCACTAACAATTCATTAAATTTATTAATCTCATTATCAGATTAATACGCAATAATTTACTTTTCCCTATCTTTTTTTTTATGTCTTGTACCTAATGTGTAGACATGAGTTGTCTTTGTTATAATCAGGGTTGATACATAGATGCTATAAGATGCGAAACAAAGACATAAAAGACATACTGGAAAAAATCAATTCAGGCCATTATACACCCGAAGAGGAAGCGATTGCCAAATACTGGTTACATCAGCTCAACCAACGGGGAGATGTCGGCCTTTCAGATGAAGAGTTGACTGAAGCACGTCATGAAATGTGGCAGGCAATCAAAGCCGATAAAAAGCCAAAGAAATTCACAATCCGCTTATGGCCCCGCATCGCTGCCGCAGCTTCTATCTTACTATTCCTTTCCTTCGGCGCATATTTTTTATTACACAAAAAGGCATCGACACAGCAGATTGCCCAAAATCAAATCCATGATATAGCGCCAGGCGGAAATAAGGCTATACTGACTTTGGCGAACGGAAACCAAATCATTTTAAATGAGGCTAAAAACGGAAAAATTGCAAAACAAGGTCGCACAACCATAAATAAAACTGCAACCGGGGCAGTAGTTTATAACACAGCTCCATCTGAAAAGGGTAACAGCAGTTCCAGGTTAGAATACAATATGATATCCACATCCCGGGGTGGCCAATTTCGTTTAACGCTTTCGGATGGTACGAATGTCTGGTTAAATGCCGCATCATCCATTAAGTATCCGACAGTTTTTAATGGAAATATTCGGCAGGTTGAAATCACCGGTGAAGCTTATTTCGAAGTGGTGCATAATGTTTCAAAGCCTTTCAGCGTGATGGTTAACGGCCAAACTGTGCAGGTTCTGGGTACTCATTTTAATATAAATGCTTATAAGGATGAACCTTCCATAAAAACAACGCTGATTCAGGGTGCGGTGAAGGTTAGCAAAGGAACAGCATCAGCTATATTAAAACCGGGCCAGCAATCTGTTTTAACTGATGCGGGGAATAACTCATCAATTAGTGTTTCAAATCATGTGAATACGGATCAGGTGCTCGCCTGGACAAACGGAAAGTTTTCTTTTAATGATTCAGATATAAAAACCGTTATGCGCCAAATCGGGCGATGGTATAATGTAGAAATTAAATATGAAGGAAACGTTCCACCCACAGTTTTTTCAGGAGAGATTTACCGGAATGTTAATCTATCCAAAGCATTGGAAATCCTCAGGTTTGCGAAAGTTAACTTCAGGATAGAAGGAAGGGAAATTATAGTTACACCTTAAAAATCACTCATTAACTAATTATTTAATCAAAAAAACATGAAGAAAAATTTACGACAAAAGCTTTAAACTTTAGCAAGGTCAACAAGGGGAAAAAACGCAGAAGTGGTTCGACGCACTTCTGCGATAAGTAGCCGGGTTAACCCTTCCCGAAATTCTCGGGATAAAACAATTTAGTTCAACCATTTTATGTATTAACCCAACTCTTACAAAAGTAATGAAAATTAATACTTTTAGTATGGCCGTGCCAAAGGCATGGCTTTCCCCTCAAATACTATTGATTATGAAGTTAACGACGCTTCTGCTAATCATAGCATTAATGCAAGCAAGCGCTAAAGGGTATAGTCAAATAACCCTTAATGCTACTAATGCCCCGTTAGAAAAGGTATTTGAATCCATAAACCAACAAACAGGATATGTTTTTTTCTACACCGGTACTGATATTAAAAATGCAAAAGTTAATGTGCAGGTTAAAAATGCTTCCATAGATGAGACGCTTAATAAATGTTTACAAAACCTTCCTTATACCTATAAAATAATAGATAAAAATGTTGTATTTCAGCATAAAGAGGAATCATTCATTGATAAAGCGAAAGCATTTTTCAATTTGCCCGGTAAAATAACAGGCAAGGTAACAGATAGCATTGGTACACCCCTGATTGGTGCTTCTGTAAGGCTTGATCAAACAAATTACCAGGCAGTTACCAATACAAATGGCGAATTTAACTTCGATGCCGTGCCTACAGGTAAATACAAAATTATAATTACCTATATAGGTTATCAGAAATTAGAACAGAATATCGAAATAAATGCCGGGCCTGTAACTATAAATTTCACCATGTACCCATCCTTTGGCCACCTGAGCGAAGTGACCGTAAGTACAGGTTACCAGGACATTCCTGAAGAAAGGGCTACGGGCGCTTTTGGCAAAATAACTTCAAAGGATATCGAAAGAAGGGAGTCTTCTGATATATTGGAAAGTATTGAAGGTTCAACAGCCGGGCTTTTAGTAAATGTGGGCTCTCCGGATCAAAGCCTTATTAAAAATAGGGATAACTTTTCCATCCGTGGCGTTTCAACCATCAATTCTGTTACAACACCACTTATTGTACTTGATGGCTTTCCCACAGAATTAGACCTGGTGAATATTAATCCGGCTGATGTGGAAAGCATAACCGTCTTAAAAGACGCCGCAGCGGCTTCCATTTGGGGAATCAGGGCGGCAAATGGCGTATTGGTTATTACCACCAAGAAAGGAAAATTTAATAGCGCCCCCCAAGTAAGTTATTCCAGCACATTTACTTTCACGGGCAGTCCGCGCCTGAGTTATCTTCCGCTGTTGAATTCAGCTGGCATGCTTTCCCTGGAAAAGGAATTAGTGGACAAAGGAATCCTGCCCATGCAGCAAAACCCTTTTTCATCACTTCCCAATGTGTACACTACGGGGTCACAGCTCGCGCTGGGCCTGAAGAACGGAACTATCTCTCAGCAACAATATAATCAGCAAGTTGCCAGCTTAAGTGGTATCAACGTTGATGGGCAGTATCAAAAATATTTGCTGCAATCTCCTTTTGCGCAGCAGCATAATGTTGCCATTAGCGGCGGATCTGCCACTTCCCGCAATTACTTTTCAGCATCTTATGCCTCCGAAAACCCTAACGCTAAAAATGATTTTGACGATAGGATAACCGTGAACTTTAGCAATGAAACAAGAATTTCCCAGAAACTTACTTTTACTGCGCAATCTTTTGTTACCATTCTAAATCAAAAGACAGACGGTATCGGCTTATCCGCATTGGAGCCTGACAAAAGTCAAATTACATTGTCGCCTTATGATCAGCTCGTAAATGCGAACGGCGTATCCAATAACTTTTCTTACAGGTCCACTGCCCATGCTTTAGACTCTTTGCAAAATGCTGGTTTTCAAAACTGGAATTACAATTATATTAATGAAATGGCTAATGCCGACAATACCGAGAACTCATTAGCATATAGGCTAACTACGGGACTGAATTATCAAATTTTACCGGCAATTGGTGTGGATGTGAAATATATGATTGAAAAATCGTATGATAAAACGAACGACTATTACAGCCCCGATACCTATTATGCCAGAAATCTTATTAATTCCTACACGGATATTAATAGCCATGTAAATGGTGTGCCGGTAGGCGGGGTGCTTAACCAGTCGGACGCGGATCAGAATAATTATAACCTTCGCGGTCAGATTAACTTAAACCCGGATATTGGAAGGGACAGTCGCCTGTATGCCATTGTCGGAGGGGAACTCCGCCAAACGGTATCATCGGGAGATGGCAACGTAGCTTATGGTTATGATGATCGTTTGCTGACAGCCACACCTGTAGATTATGTGACTAAGTATAATACAACATTAGGTAATCTGGTAGTTCCTTACGGCCAAACCTTTACCAACCTTGTAGACAAATATGCTTCGGCATACGCCAATTTTACGTATAGTTATAAGGCGAAATATGATCTCTCCGGCAGTTTCAGGAAGGATAATTCCAACTTATTCGGGTCGGCAAATGATGGGACCAACGTGCCGCTTTATTCTTTTGGTGGTAAATGGCACCTGAAGGATGAAACCTTTTTAACAAATACCGATTGGATATCAGAGTTAAACCTAAGAGCTACCTACGGCTACAATGGCAACATCAACAAAACCAATTCCCCCTATTTAATTATAGCGACCTCTCCAAGTGTTAATCCGATCAATTCAGGACCATATGCAACGGTTGTTAATCCGGCCAATCCGGAATTAAGCCCGGAAAGAGTAAAGACAATTAACATTGCAACAGATTTTACCTTATTTAAAAGTAGGTTAAGTGGAAGTGTAGATGCCTATTGGCGAAAAAGCCTGGATCTGCTGGGGCAGGTGGCTATTAACCCAACCTATGGTTTTACCTCCCTGGAAGCGAATAAGCTGGAAATGGCCGGAAGGGGCATCGATATAGAATTAAATGGTTATGAGATTAAAACCCGGAACTTTCAATGGAGTTCCTCCATTAATTTTTCTTATAATACGAATAAAGTAGCCAAAACTTTCTTCCAGCAAAATACCCTGGATTATTATACCAATCCGGCTAACCCTATTCAGGGCCAAACACTGGGTACCATTTACACCTATCGTTTTGCAGGCTTGAACAACCAGGGCGATGCTATGATCTATAACGGGGCCGGGCAAAAAATATATGCCGATGACTATACTTTGAATGAGAATGACCTGGGTGCAATAGAAAAGAAAGGTGTTACCTCCCCGCCATATTTTGGAAGTTTAGGCAATACGTTTACTTACAAGAACTTTGAACTTTATACACTAATTACCTTTAAAGCAGGCTATCAGTTTATCCGGCCGACGATAGGAAATATTTTTAGTGATCCCAGGGATGCCAGTGCTGATTGGGCCAACAGGTGGGAAAAACCGGGTGATGAGTTGACAACCAACGTCCCTTCTATCGATCCGTTGCATGAAGACTACACCAGGTATGAGGAAAGTAATCTATTTGTTGAAAATGCCAGCTACATCAGGTTACGTGATGTAACGCTTACTTATAAAATCCCTGTACGCGCTTTAAAGTGGGGCTTTGTTAATACGCTTGATGTAAGTATTACCGGCAAAAACCTGGCGCTTTGGACGGCCAATAAATATGGTATTGACCCGGATTATATCCCAACAACTTCCGCTACCAGTCTACCCCCTTCAAAATCGCTGATATTTAGTGTAAAGGCAAATTTTTAATCGATAAAATTTAAAATTATGTACAATCCAAAATATTTTCTTCTTCTGTTGTGGTTCGCTATATTTTCATTTGTATCCTGTAAAAAATACGTTGAAGTAAAACCAGAGGGCCAGATAACACCAACAACCGTCAATGATTATCAATTGTTATTGAATAACAGTACGGTGTTTAATGTCTCGTCCGGAACCACTGATTTCGTCACCGACGATATTGCGCTGATCGATACCGGCCTCATCAGTTCAATACAGCCTGTTTCTTTGTTAAATATTTATGAATTTAAGGAGCTGTTTTACCAGACCAGTGAAAATGATCCGGACTGGAACGCCTTTTATCAGCAGATATATACAGCTAATATAGCCATCCAGGGTTTACCTTCTGCAACTTCAGGAGCGCCGGGCCAGGCGCAAAAATTAATTGCTGAGGCAAAGGTACATCGCGCCTATGCTTATCTCTGCCTGGTAAATCAGTATGCGGCGGTATATAATGCGTCTAATGTAGACAAAGCCCCTGGCGTTCCTTTATTATTGGTACCTACTTACACGCAAAGTCTGCAAAGGGCATCCGAAGCGACAATCTATAACCAAATACTAAGCGATCTGAACACATCCTTAGCTGCTTTGCCAAATCTGCCGGTAAACAATACCGATCCTTCAAAAACTGCTGTTTATGCTTTGCTTGCCCGTACCTATTTATATATGGGGGATTATGCAAATGCCTTAAAAAATGCGGACCTGGCTTTGTCGCTGCAATCAACTTTATTAAGCTTGAATTCGGAACTAAGTAATGTTCCTCCAGGATTTTTCTACCCGGTATTTTATTTCCCGTTAAGCCAGGACAATCCCGAAACAATTTTATTAAAAGCTGCAGATAACCAGGATGCGCCGTTAAACCTGAGTAGTGAATTATTAAACTTACTGGGCCCCAATGATCTCCGGACTTATTTCTTTACCTATAATGGGCCTGACCTGGGCTATTACCCCGGAACCTATTACGCCTATTCTCCTTACGAGTCTCGAAACCAGGGGCCTACAGTTTCCGAAATGATGCTCATAGAGGCGGAATGCCTCGCCCGTAGCCAGCAAGGCCAACAGGGGCTTGCCGTGGTGAATGTACTGCGACAAAACAGGTTTAAACCCTCGGACTACACCCCTTTAACCGCCGCGAACGACCAGGCCGCGTTGGTATTAATCCTGCAGGAGCGACGAAGAGAGTTGTTTGCAAAAGGTTTCAGATTATTTGACCTGAAAAGGTATAATACAGATCCAACCCTCGCCAAAACAATTACTCATCCACTCAACGGGGCACAGCTAACACTGGCGCCGGGAAGCAACCGGTATGTTTACCCTATAGCAACCAATGTTATTTCAGCCAATCCTGAGATTACACAAAATCCAAGATAACACTAAGTATTAACACTAAAATTTAAAATAATGAAAAAGTATCTGATGACAATATTTACCATGGTTTTGCTTACCCTAATTTGTGGCAAGGCCATTGCCGATGGAATTGAATTTAATCACGGAAATTGGGAAGAAGTTAAGGCAACGGCCAGCAAAGAGCATAAAATTATATTTATTGACTTTTATACCACATGGTGCGCGCCGTGCAAATTTATGGCGCAAACTATATTCCCGTTAAAAGATGTGGGAGATTTTTATAATAAAAACTTTGTTTGTGTACAAATAGACGCCGAGAAGGGCGAAGGTATAGCCCTTGCACATAAATACGGAGTTCAGGCTTACCCCACCATGATGTTCACCAATGAAAAGGAAGAGGTGATCCACCGTGCATTAGGATCATCAACTGCTGAGGAGTTTATAGGGCAGGGTAAAATAGCTTTAACGGCATCGCCCGATGAACTGGCCCAACTTAAAGACAAATACCTAAAAAATGACATGACTAAAGATGAATTGTATAAATATTTTTTGAGGGTTAAAGCTGGGGGCAACGATAAAGAAACCAGTGAGGTTTTTGAGAAGTACTTTGCTTTAGCAGCAAATGTAAGTGCAGAGATGTTTAATACCATATCTGCTAATGTGTACTCGCCCGATAGCAAGGCTTTTATTTATCTTGAGCAGCACCATGATGAATTTGCTGAACTGGCAGGCAAAGAAAAGGTTGACAATTTTATCAGGAAGACATATATAGAGGATGTTGAATATAACAGGTTTAAAACAGCTGAAGAATTCCAGGCAGCAATGGCTAAATTGAAGGCTAAAGTTAATTTAACCGAAAAAGAGGAACTCAATATTGAGACAAATTATTACTGCGCTACAAAAGACAAAGATCGCTATATGGCTGCTGCGGCAAAATTAGCGACCAATTACTATTATTTAACTAATGACGATTTTCAGTTAAGTAATTTAATTGGCGGCGCATACAGATTTGACTTGAATAAGGATGAATGGCTAACCATTAAAGAATGGGCCGAACATGCGCTGGCCATAAAAGATAATGCTTTGAATAATGCTTCGTTGGCGTTGGTTTACAAAGGGATGAAAGACAAAGAACAGGCATTAAAATATATTAACAAGTCTTTAGAAGATTGCCAGCGCGATAAGGAAACTTATGCCTCCCGCATTGCAATGTTTAAAAAGGAAATTGAAGACGCCGCTTATTAAATAAACGGTACAGGAATTTGATATTATGACTATGAAAAAGAGGTTATGGCTATGCTGTGTTATATTGATAAATACTACCCTTGTTTATAAAACAAATGCACAGGGCATTAAATTCAATTATGGAGAATGGGAAGAGGTTAAGGCGGAAGCTAAAGCCCAAAACAAACTGATATTTGTTGATTTTGGCACGGTTTGGTGTGCACCATGCAGGTATATGCAGCAAAACATATTTCCACAAAAAGACGTAGGTGATTTTTATAATAAAAATTTTATTTGTGTAACAGTTGACGCCGAAAAAGGAGAGGGAATTATGCTTGCCCGCAAATACAAAGTTGGCGGTTTCCCAACATTGATATTTGCTGATGCGGAGGAAAAGGTGATCTATCGAGTTGACAGTTCTTTAAACGTAGCGGAACTCATTAAACAAGGTGAAATAGCATTGACACCCCGGAATGATTACGCTGAACTTAATACAAAATATCTTAAAGATGAATTGAATAAGAGTGACCTATACCGGTACCTGCTTATTGTTAAAACAAAAGGAAACGCCAGGCAACTTAACGAGGTGCTTGAAAAATACGTTGTGCTTTTTCCGGATGTTAGTATCAATACGTTCAATGCCATAGCAGAAAATGTAAGAAACCCCGATAGTAAAGCCTTTAATTTTGTAGAACAGCATTGCGATGAATTTGGTAAGGTGGCCGGTAAGGATAAGGTTGATGGTTTTATCAGGAAAACCTATATAAATGATGCGAATTACAAAAATTATAAAAGCGAGGAAGACTATGTAGCTGCAATTAATAGCCTAAAGCTCAAAATTAATTTAACTGAGTATGAGGAGCTTACTATTGCCAATAATCATTATTACCAAAGTAATGATAGGGACAGATTTATGGCTGGAGCATCAATATTAGCTGCAAAATATGATAATAATGATGAGGGAGCATTAAGCTTACTGATTGGGGGCAGTTTTAGGTTTAATTTAACCAAGGATGGTTTATTGATAGTTAAATCTTGGGCAGAGCGTGCGCTCGCGCTTAATAATAATTCTGTGAATGCGCTTTCACTTGCAATGGTTTATAAAAGCCTGAAAAATAAAGAACAGGCATTAAAATATATTAACCAGGCACTGGAAAATTCATTAAGGGATAAAGACAATGAAGAGGGGCATTTAGCTGTATTTAAAAAGCAGATTGAAGATGAAGCTTATTAGGAAGGCAGCTGTGCATCAACCAAAAAATCCTTAACACCCGGGATCAAAAGGAGTACAGTGAAAAGCAATAGCTTTATCTTGCTAAATATCAGTTTGATATATATATTAAATAGCAATTTCTATCAATTAGGGGTACCCTACATATAAAGGATAATCGACAAAGAAGTGAATAATTTGGTATCCATTCCCTGCCTTCAAAGATCTTAATAGATCCAAGCGAAAAATCACAGGTCGTTATGGTGACAGTTTTGGTGGTACAGATGATGATATGGACAAAATGCTGGCTTTAATTTTTAACAAAAAAATGAAAAAGAACATCAATTTTTTACTCTCAATCGTAATGATTACGATGCCCTCATTATTATTGGCCCAAAGCGGCAATTATACGTTAAAAGGAAAAGTTGGAAAGTTATCTGCCCCGGCAAAAGCTTATTTAATGTACAATAATGCAATAGGCAGACAAACAGATTCAACCATGATTAATAATGGGAGTTTTAGTTTTACAGGTACAATAGCCGCTCCTGTAAGTGCGTATCTGATCATTAATAAAAAAGGCACAGGTATTCGTACCAGGGCAAAAAGCTATATAGAACTTTATCTTGAACCCGGAATGATCGCTGTGGTTAGCCCTGATTCATTAGATAATGCCAAAATAAGTGCCGGGCAAATTAATGCGGATAACGAAAGGTTAAAAATAACGTTGGCAACGGTTACGAAAAAAATGAATGCATTGAACAAAGAGTATGCAGCTGCATCGGACGAAAAAAGAAAATCAAAAGAGTTTAGTGACGATATTGAAAAAAGAAGTGACTCGCTGGAGCAAGAGCAAAAAGCGGTTTATCTGGTATTTATAAAAGCTAATCAAAATTCATTGATTAGTCTTTTCGCGCTAAAAAATTATGCAGGTGCTATACCCGATGTTGCCGAAATTGAACCTGTTTTTAATTCTCTTTCTGAAACTATACGATCAACTAAAATAGGTACTGATTATGCTGCAGATATTTCAAAGATGAAAAAAACGGCAATTGGTGCCGTTGCCCCTGATTTCACCCAGGCAGATACATCTGGAAAAGCAATCTCGTTACATGATTTTAAAGGCAAATATGTGCTGATTGATTTTTGGGCAAGCTGGTGCGGCCCTTGCCGTGCGGAAAACCCTAACGTGGTTAAAGCCAATACCCAGTTCCAAAGCAAAGGCTTCGAAATTTTAGGCGTTTCACTGGATGGGCCCGCACAAAAAGCCAATTGGATTAAAGCCATAAATGATGACCATTTAACCTGGACGGAAGTATCTGATTTAAAAGGCTGGAAGAATGAGGCGGCAGAATTGTATTCAGTAAAGGGGATCCCACAAAATTTCCTGGTTGACCCGGATGGAAAAATAGTTGCAAAAAACCTAAGTGGAGATGATCTGGAAAAAAAGCTGGCTGAACTGCTGAAATAAACATTAAAAACATACCAAATAACCCGAAAATGAATTTAAATAAGTTCTTAATTGGTTGCTTATGCCTTGTTTTTGCAGCCGAAACATCAGTAAATGCCCAATCTGCACATCAATGGAAGCAAGCGGCCGTTGATGGCTATACCTACAAATATGTTAGCGGCGACCCGATGCATGCCCGCTTTTATCATTTGAAAAATGGCTTAACGGTGATCCTTAGCGTTAACAAAAAGGAACCGCGTATCCAAACATTGATCGGTACACGTGCAGGCAGCAATAACGACCCGAAAGACCATACCGGCCTGGCACATTATCTGGAGCACTTGCTGTTTAAGGGAACGGATCAGTATGGCTCTTTAAACTGGGAAAAGGAAAAACCCTATATAGACGAGATCACCAATCTTTACGACGTTTACAATCATACCACCGATCCCGCTAGCCGCAAGACCATTTACCACCAGATCGATAGCGTATCGGGTATCGCTGCAAAGTATGCCATTGCCAACGAGTACGATAAGCTGATGGCCGGCATGGGCGCACAGGGAACTAATGCCCATACCTGGGTAGAAGAAACCGTGTTCCAGGAAGATGTACCGTCGTCGTCAGTAGATAAATATCTTGCGGTACAGGCCGAGCGTTTCCGTTTCCCGGTATTCCGGCTGTTCCACACCGAACTGGAAGCTGTTTACGAAGAAAAGAACCGGGGATTGGATAATGATGGCAATAAAGAATTTGAAGCGATGATGTCAGGCCTTTTCCCAACAAATAATTATGGCCAGCAAACTACGATAGGTATGGTTGAGCATTTAAAGAACCCCTCATTGATAGCTATCCGTAATTTTTACAGTACGTGGTATGTACCCAATAATATGGTGATGATTATGGCCGGGGATTTTGATCCTGCCTATGTGATTAAAAAAATCGATGCGGATTTTGCCTACATGCAGCCTAAGAAGCTCAATGAATATAAGCCTGCTCCTGAAATGCCAATCACTGCACCAATCGTAAAAGAAGTTTTAGGGCCCGATGCTGAAAATGTAAACATCGCGTTCCGTATGCCCGGCGCATTGGACAGCCATGCCCAGGTACTACTGGAAGTACTATCGGACATGCTGAGCAACGGCAAAGCCGGATTGATGGATTTGAATCTGAACCAGCCGCAAAAAGTACTGGACGCAGGGGCCTATTACCAACCTTTTAAAGATTATTCACTGTTAGTTTTATCGGGCAAGGCTAAACAGGGGCAGCAACTGGATGAAGTAAAAGACCTGTTGCTGGCCGAGGTAGAAAAAATAAAAAAAGGGGACTTTGATCCTTCACTATTGAAAGCGATAGTGAACAATGCACGCTTAGCCGACATCCAGGGGCTGGACAATAATAACAACAGGGCCACAACGCTGATGAATGCTTTTATAAAACACAAAGGCAATAACTGGCTCAGCGATGTGGATTTCGAGGATGATATGGCAAAAGTGAGTAAACAAGCGTTAATTGCTTTTGTAAACAAATACCTCAACAATAATTATGTGCTGGTTTATAAGCGTAAGGGCGTAGATAAAAGCATTGTAAAAGTAGAAAAACCAGCCATTACCCCCATACCCATCAACCGGGATGTGCAATCTGATTTTTTCAAAAAGATAGCAGCCATGCCTGCAACCCCAGTGCAGCCCCAGTGGCTGGATTACAAAAAAGATATGCAAACAGGCAGGATGGGCCCGGCGGATTTTTATTATGTGCAAAACAAAGATAATGCCCTGTTCAACCTGTACTATCATTTTGATCTGGGTACTTCAAATAATAAATATCTAAAATACGCCACCCAATACCTGCAGTTTTTAGGTACAGATAAGCGTTCTTCTGAAGCTTTTAATAAAGCCTTTTACAATATAGCCTGTAGTTATTCCATTAATACCACAAAGGATGTAACAACGGTATCCATAACGGGTTTACAAGAAAACTTCGGCCGGGCGGTAAGTTTATTTGAAGATTTGATCAGGAATTGCAAACCGAATGAAAATGCCCTGGCAAATCTGAAGGGAGACATTCAAAAATCGCGGGAGAACTTCAAGCTTAATAAATCAGCGATGATGCAGGGTATGATAGCGTACGCAATGTACGGAGAACATAACCCCTTCAATTATCAGTTGAGCAAGACAGCGCTTGATGCCCTCACTTCAGCGCAATTGACAGGTATTCTGCATACACTGCTGGATAATAAACACAATGTGATCTATTATGGTCCGCTTTCTTTGACCGATGCACAGGCAACAATCAGTAAATTACACGACTTACCGGCACAATTTACTGCTGCAAGCCCTGCAGTAAAGTTTGAAAAAACTACACAAATAGCAAATCAGGTATTGTTTGCAAATTATGACATGGTTCAATCAGAGGTATACTGGGTAAGAAATACCGAAAACTACAATAGCGAAAACAAACCAACCATAGATGTCTTTAACAGCTACTTTGGCGGGGGCATGGGCTCAGTGGTGTTTCAGACGCTTAGGGAATCCAAAGCATTGGCCTATTCAACCTTTGCCCAATATACATCGCCTGATAAAAAAGATGGACGATATTCCATGATCGCATATATCGGTTCGCAAGCCGATAAAATGAACGAAGCCATTGGCGGCATGAACGAATTGCTAACAGATATGCCGGAAACGGGCCAGCTTTTCGAAACAGCTAAACAAGGTATTAAACAGGACATCGCCACCCAGCGGATCACGAAAGACGATATTGTGTTCAATTACCTCACTGCACAAAGACTGGGTCTTGACTACGATGTCCGCAAACAGGAATATGAAGCGGTGGACAAACTCAGCCTTGAAGAAATACGGAAATTCCACGATCAAAACTTAAAAGGTATGCCTTTTACGTATTGCATTCTTGGTTCAGAAAAGAAAATAACTCCTGAAGAATTAGCGAAATATGGAGAAGTAAAAACGCTGACGCTGGAAGAGATTTTTGGTTATTAAACAGTGATGAAAATATGAGGGATCTTGATTTTCGGACAGAGCACATTGCAAGCTTATGAATTAAATAAATGAATAGTATGAAAGCACATTATTTATTGACCATCCTCTCTTTGGGCCGTAAAGGATTGGTGAGTATCATCACCGGCATGTTGAACCGCAAAGGCATTGAGATTGAAAGCGTCAGCGCAGCCAGAACCGATATTCACAGCCGTGTGCTGGTTACCCTGGAAATTATTGGAGATGTGGCGGAGGTCAAAAATGTGTCCAGTAAGATGGGGAATATTATTGAGGTTTATGAGGTGGATATGGCTTTGATCCGCGATGCGTGGTACCAGAAAGTGGCTTTATACACCATAGAAAGGGAAGGCTTTAATGCTGAGCTCTATACGAGGCTTCAAAAATATGGCGCCACCATGGTCGGTTATTACAATCAGGAGATCATTATTCAGAAAACAGGCAGGGACGAAGATATCCAGCTTTTATATAATGAACTGGAAGGCCCTTATTTAAAAAGCTTCAGCAAGGGTGCCGCCATTGCCCTGAAACCATTGGAGGTGGATGAGTCATCGGGCATTTGCAGGGCTGCATAATAACAGGCAGCCCTGCAACTTAGAAAATGAAACGGCATCTGATCCAAAATGCAAGATATAAGAGTATAAAAAAATAAGAGCGACCTATCAGGAAGCGAAAGGAACAAAATAAAAAACTTTAGAATGGTAGCAGAAGAAAAAAGAATATCCGCGTGTTTATCACCGGAACTGGATGCACGGTTTCAGCACTTGTGGCATTTGGTAGGGAATACGCCCATGCTGGAGTTGCACTATAAATACAAGGGCAAACCAGGTAAAGTATTTGTGAAATGTGAAAATTACAACCTCACAGGAAGCATTAAAGACAGGATGGCCTTGTATATAATGTACCAGGCATACAGGAACTGTAAAATAAAGCCAGGGGATACGATTGTTGAAGCAACAAGTGGTAACACCGGTATAGCGTTTGCCGCTGTTGGTAAAGCATTGGGGCATCCAGTAATGATCATTATGCCGGACTGGCTAAGCAAAGAACGGAAGGATATTATCACAAGTATGGGTGCGGAGGTCATGCTGATCAGTAAAGAACAGGGTGGCTTTTTAGGCAGTATTGAATATGCGAACCTGATTCACAAATCGGAGAGTCACATTTTTTTACCCAAACAGTTTGCAAACAAATATAATGCAGAAGCCCATGAAAAAACAACCGGCAGGGAGATTTGGCGACAGCTTGCCACAAATGGTATGATAGTCGATGCATTTATTGCAGGAGTGGGAACGGGTGGGACGGTAATGGGCGTTGGTAACTATCTTAAAATGATGAACCCCAAAGTTAAAATACACCCCCTTGAACCCGCTGAATCACCTACACTTACAACAGGCTATAAAGTAGGCAGCCATCGGATACAAGGTATATCAGACGAGTTTATACCTGAGATTGTTGAGCTGCATCAATTAGATAAAGTAATACAGGCCAACGATGGCGATGCGATCATAATGGCTCAAAAGCTGGCTAAACAATTGGGACTGGCAGTAGGCATATCCTCCGGCGCTAATGTGATCGGTGCAATTAAACTTAAAGAGCAAATGGGACCTGATGCTGTAGTTGTTACGGTGCTTAGCGATGATAATAAGAAATACCTGAGTACGGACCTGATGAAAGAAGAGCCTGTAAAAGAAGGGTATATATCATCAATGATAACATTTACAGGTTATCATCCAATCAGCAGGCTTACGAATGAGCAACTTTAATTTAAGATCATGAACTTTTATAAACGTTGTTTTTCTTGTTGTTTAATGTCTGTAATGGTTGTGTTTTCATTTGTAATAACATCCTGTGGTGTTCAAAATAAAATGATTATGACAAATACTGTAACAAGCGATGAACATCCTTTCTATTGGAGAATGGAAATTAAGGGTCAAGCCGTTGATAATGATGTTTATAATGTTTTAGCTGTGCTGGGTAACCACCCTCAGCCCGTTTCTTTAAGTTTA
>JABDCF010000101.1 GCA_013288235.1 Bacteroidota bacterium
ACGAAGTATAACAGTACACAAAGTCTGCCCACCATTTGGCGGACCGGCTTTGTTATCTACAAGTCAAAGGCTTTGCCCATGAATCATTTATTTTTCGTTTTTAACTGGGCGTTAAAAATAGAACAATTGATTATCAGGTATTTATGCATAATTTATTCGGTGTGCTGTTGCGAAGTGAACGCTCGTGAACAGTTGCACGTTTGCAGCAAAAAACCCGCACCCTTTTTTCTCCCCAATAATCCCGACCTTTGCAAAAATATCCCACCAAAAAAATGCCTTCAAATCTAGCCCCCCAACAAAAGCCCGCAGAAAAAGAAAACCTGCACCCGCGCAACAGCCACCGCAACGGGTACGATTTTAAGCAGCTTTGTAAAAGCAGCCCCGGGTTAAAAGCGTTCGTGGCGGTAAATCAATATGATGATGAATCGATAGACTTTAGTAACCCGGATGCTGTTAAGGCTTTAAACAAAGCGTTGTTAAAACAATTTTATGGCGTGGAGCATTGGGACATCCCCGAAGGGTACCTTTGTCCGCCAATACCGGGACGGGCTGATTACCTGCACCACGTGGCCGATTTGTTAGGCGAAGCTAATGGCGGTACAATTCCACGCGGCAGTAAAATAAATGTATTGGATATTGGGATGGGCGCCAATTGTGTTTATCCTTTAATTGGCAGCAGTGTTTACGGCTGGCGGTTTGTGGGTACTGATATCGACCCCGTGGCCATCCGGTCGGCGAAGGATATCGGTTCATTAAACAAAAATTTCCAGGATAAGATCATACTCAGGTTACAGGCCAATAAGGCCAATATTTTTAAAGGCATTATTAAAAATGGCGAGGGTTTTGACCTTACCATTTGTAACCCGCCTTTTCATGCTTCTTTGCAGGAAGCACAGGTTTCAACCGCCGCGAAATGGAAAAAATTAGGGATCAATAAACAACCTGCCGCGCTGAATTTCGGCGGCCAAAAAACAGAGCTTTGGTGCTATGGCGGCGAAGCAGGATTTATACGCCGCATGGTTGAGCAAAGCGCCCTGGCAGCACAGCAGTGTTTATGGTTTTCGACATTGGTATCTAAAAAAGACACCCTCCCTGTTATTTATAAGGCGCTAAAAGCAGTCAAAGCCCTTGATGTAAAAACCATCAGCATGACACACGGACAAAAAACAAGCCGCATAGTTGCCTGGACATTTTTAAATCCGGATGAGCAAGCCGGCTGGCGAAAAGAGTTTTGGCGTGATACTGCTAAATAGCATCTTGTTTTTATCACAAACAAGCCCTTCAACTTTTCGCTGAAGGGCTTGTTATTTTTGCCTGGGGTTTAACCGGATTTAAACTCAGGGCAGGCGAATTAAGAGTCAGGATATTAGAGCCAGGAATCAAGATAAAAAAACCTGGATCATTGACAACTTTACAGGGTACGGACGGCTTAAATCATTCCATTTTTATCAATCCTATATCCCGGTTGTCATTTTTTCTTGGTTCTTGACTCTTGGTTCTTGCCTCTTGATTAGCATTATGATATATTAAAACGTCCATTTCAATTTAGTATAAATCCGCGTGCCATCAAATCCCATTTGAACAGGCTCATACGGTCCACCCGAATTGTCATCATCATACGAACTGCTTCCAGTTGGACTAACAGAGCCTTTAACATATGCAGGATCAGGATGTACGTTGAAGAGGTTGTCCACGCCAATCGCCCATAATAAATTTTTTCCTAATTTATAAGTTACATATAAGTCTGTAGTTATTTTAGGTGAGAAGTTAAATATTTCAGGCACTAATTGGTTTGGGTTAGCATCCAATGCCACAGAAGGGAAATATGGATCGGAAGGAACGGCGCCACCACCGCCAAATCCTAATTCTTTTACATCGCCATAATAAGTAAAACGTGTGCCGAAGGCAATCTTATCTATGCCATATTCTAAACCGAGGTTGAACTTGGCTTTTGGCGCATTATATTTCATAAAATACTGCTCCCTGTCGGAAAAGAAGTTTGCGCTATCCGAAGCACTTTGCCTGAATCTTGATGGAATATTTATTTTATCGATGATCACGTCTTGAATATTGCCGGCCAGGGTTGCAGTAAAATGCTGGTTTTCCCAATGCTTTCTGTAATTAACTACGATGTCTACGCCTCTATTGGTTGTATTTACAGCGTTGGTGAAAAATACAACGTTTTGGATCCCGGCTGCTAAAAGCTGGCTGGACAAAGCCGGAGAAAACGAAGGATCATTGTAAGCATATTGGCCTGAAACCACAACTCTGTTTCTAACATCAACCTGGTAGCCATCTACTGTCACCGTTAACGCATTTACCGGTTGCCAGGTAAAACCTAAGCTATAGTTGGTTGATGTTTCGGCGGTTAATTTAGGGATACCCGCTAACCTGGCGAAATTACTGTAATTCGGAATTGTTTTGGTATATACCAGTTGACCTTGTTCTACAGTTGTGTTTGTGTTGCTGAAATTGATCTGTTGTAAATTTGGCGCACGGAAGCCAGTGCTCACCGACCCGCGTAAATTAAAGTTGCTGGTCAATTTATAGCGGGTTGCAAATTTGAATGTAGTTTGTGAACCAAAATCAGAATAATTTTCGAAACGGGCGGCCCCGTCAATAAGCCACTGTTTAGTGACATCTAAACTACCCTCCGCATAAATGGCTTCAGAACCCCGATTGGCAAGACGGGCATCTCCCGGATTGGTACCTGACGCTGCTTGATAGCCTGGGTACCCTTCTGAGCCGGAAGCCTTAACTACCTGGGTAGTAACACCATCAACCGTTACCGGAACTGGTGTTGTGGAGCCGTAATAAGAATTTGGTTCGCCTGCATACAAATGATAACGTTCGTACCTTCCTTCAGCGCCGAACGATAGTTGCAATCCCTTAGCTACGGTACTGAAGTGTTTAGTTAAATCAAGGTTAGATGTGTTTTGCAAATAACTAAAACCGCCGTCATCAAAGCGGGTTTGGATGTCGCCAGGTTCATTTATTAATGCGGCATTGAAGGTATTATCCCCAAAATAATGAAAATCGTTACGGCCGGTGTTGTTGCTTATATTCCAATCCCAATGGCTTTCAGTTGTGCCTTTAAAGCCAAAGGCGGCTGATTGATCTGTAATATAAACGTCCTCTTGCGGATCATAATATACATCGTCTGGCCCTATAGTACCATCGGGCGAAGCACCAACGTGCATAATACCCGGTACAAAAATCAGATCGCCGGTTGTAGGGTCGGTAGGGAATTTTGTATAGTTAACCCGGCTTCCGGCAGCGCCGCCCTGGTAGTTCCAGCTACGGGTATAGGCGTATACGTTAGAGTGTTTATAATTATAGCCACCAAACGAATAGAATACAGTTTTAGTACCCGCTATTGGTATCTCTAAATTGTACATACCGCCGCCTGCTACTACTGAACCATCACCAAAGGCCCTGCGCTCCAGGCTGATAGGATAACCAGGTGCAAAACGGAAGGTTTTTCCGGAATTTTCGTAATTACCGCCAATATTAACAAAGCCGCCGTCGCTACCGATGGCAATGCCATAATCGCCACCTAACGTAAAGGTTTGTCCGTCAAATTTTTTGCCGGTATATAACTGACTTGGGTCGGAATAGTTTAAGGTGTTATGGCTTTGATCGTCATAGCCGCTAAAACCGGCATCAATTACAAGGTGTTTGATGTCTTTTCTCAAAACTATGTTCATCACCCCGGCGATTGCGTCGGAGCCGTATTGAGCGGATGCTCCGTCACGCAAAACTTCAACACGATCAATAGCCATTTCGGGGATAGCGTTTAAATCGGTGCCGCTGTTACCGCGCCCACGACCAGACTGTGCCGGGTCTACGTAAGCGGTTAGGTGCCGGCGTATACCGTTTACTAAAACCAGTGTTTCATCATTCCCTAAACCACGTAAACTGGCAAGGTCAATGGCGTCTGCACCGTCCGCGCCGGATTGCCTGTTGTAGTTAAACGAAGGGACTGCCTGGTTTAACTGGCTCATCAGGTCAGGCTTCGCGGTATTGTCATTAACCGAATTAATGCCGATTACGTCGACTGGAACTGCAGATTCCATTTTGGTACGACCGCCTCCGCGGTTACCCACTACAACTACTTCCGTTAAGGATTCAGAGGAAATAACCAGGTCGATGTTCAATGTCTTGGTTTCGCCTGCTGCAAGCTGAATATTAATTGTTTTCTTTTCGAAACCAATAGTATAAAACGATACCTGGTAAGCGCCTGGTTTTAAAACGAGGCTATAATTGCCAAGGCTATCGGTTGCAGTACCGGTACTTGCCGATAAAGCGCGCACACTGCAAGCTTGCAAGGGTTTACCGCCGCCGGTAACGGTACCGGTTAGCCGTTGCGCAAAAATAGGGGAGCAATATAAAATAAATGCGCCCAACAGGAGTAAATGTAGATTTGGCCTCATAGTTTTCTTTATTTAAGTAAAAATTTATGTTAATTATTCCGTAAAATAGAAATAAATTTTAATATTTTAGTATAAAATCAAAAAATATCGTGTTTTTATGTAAATATGATATAGAATTTTAGCTTAAGTTTAAAAATTAGCAATAATTTTATTATCTATAAACGATATTTGTGGTATTAATTCAAGAATTTATTATTATTTAATGAATAAATGTGATTTTTTTGATAAAAAATTATATATGAGTAAAAATAATAGGAGTATAATTGAAAATTTCCCTGTTTTTAAAGCAATTAATATCATTTGGATGATTTTTATAAGTGATAGTAAAAAAAGTGTTTGTTTTCTTCGAAAAAATGAAAGGAACTGTTATGTCCTGTTATATGGTGTACTAAAAGCCTGTTTAAATTTTAATCAAAACTTTTCATAATAGCGTTAATTTACTCATCGCGATTCAATAATTACCATTAAGTTACTTTTGTTAATTCAAAGTTAATTTAGAAAAATCCAAAGTGAACCGTTTAGCGGTTTCGACAGAAAGGCGAAATATGTCGACAGAAAATAGATATCGGCCGATAGGTATTATGGGCCGCCAATTAATCTTATCGGTCTGTTTCGATACTGAGATAAATCGTATACCTTTAAAATCAATTTAAAGTACATTGCAATTATGAGTGAAGCATTTTTATTACAGGGCACAGTTAAGTGGAGT
Organism: Bacteroidota bacterium; assembly: GCA_013288235.1. Lineage (GTDB taxonomy): Bacteria > Bacteroidota > Bacteroidia > Sphingobacteriales > Sphingobacteriaceae > Mucilaginibacter. The sequence goes on from JABDCF010000101.1 coordinate 5,143, forward strand.
TATGGCAACGAGCTGGCTGAATATACCGATTCCTACAAAATGATGACCTCAATGACATCATTTGCGCCACCTTTACACCGGCATAATGGTAACATCGCCTTAACCGGATCTGAACTTATTATTGAAGGCATAGACGGAGATACAGATTTGTCCATCAGCCTTAAAGCAATGAAACAAATTTATATCGGTTTTGATGACCTTTTTCCTGTGAAAGGATTAGGTACTTTTTGGCAGCCATTAAGGATAGAATATTATGTGTCATCCTCGGAAACAGAAGTTATATATCTTATTATTGATTATAACGGCATATTCACGCATGACAAAGATTGGTACAATACCCTAACCGAGTTGTTGCAATAAATAAATCTGTTATCCTTTTTTTAAAATATCCTTCACCGCATCGTCCGCGTTATCAAACTTAAAAACAAAACCCGAGTCCAGTAACCGCTTTGGCACAACCCAGCGGCTCTTTAATATAAGTTCCGGTTCGGTGCCTATTATTATTGCCCCGATGGTCAGCAGCCACTGCGGTGCAGGCAAACCGAAGGGAATACCATAGGTTTTGCGAATTATATGCATCAACACGGCATTTTTTATGGGAACGGGTGCAGTACAATTGAATATCCCCTGCAATTCAGGATGGTCTGCAAACCATTCGGTACTTCGGGTGGCATCCAGCTCATGCACCCATGATACGTATTGACTGCCATTGCCTTGTTTGCCGCCCATGCCCATTTTTACCAGGTTAAGCAGGCGCGGGAAAACGCTATCGCTGCGGCCAAGCACAATGCCCAGGCGTAAGGTAATTTTCCTGATTTTTGGCGCGTCGAATTTATTAAAAGCATACTCCCAGGCATTGCAAACATCAACTGAAAAACCGCTGCCTATTTCGCCGCTTTCTTCATCCTGCGGCCGGTCTTCGGCATGACGGTATATAGTTGCCGATGCTACATTTATCCAAAGTTTTGGCGGTTCATACATATCATGGATAACCATGCCCAATAGTTCAGTCGGCAGTAGCCTTGATGCAAATATTTCCGCTTTGTTTTTTTCGGTATAGCGGCAGTTCACATTTTTACCGCAAAGATTTATCAGTATGTCGGCGTTTACCAATTCCGCTGTCCATTTGCCGCGGGTTTTACCATCCCAAACTACAGTCCGAACGTTTTCAAAGGTTTCTTTTTCATGTCGGCTTAATATTACTATCTCATTGACTTTGTCCTTATAATAATTGGCCAATAGCCCGCCGAGATAACCGTTACCGCCTGCGAGCACTATTTTTTTGTATTTCATTTTTGGGATCGATTAATTAAACATGAGTATTAACAACAATAAGACTACCCTATAAAAAACCCAGGTCACCGTCAATACCCAGCCAAGTTCTAATAACTTTGTCCGGCGGATATGTTCTAAAAACATCAGCCCGGCTACACCCATAAAATAAACTGCAAAATATCCACTGGGTATCCCGAGCAAGTGGCTAAAAGCCAACGGCAATAGTAGCAGTAAACTCCCGGCAAAAGAGATAGTCATCATATTGCCGAGATAGTTCCAAAATTTGTCTTTCGCAAAAGTGCTGATGACTAAGCCCTGGAAAATGATCTGCCCGCCGCATATAAAATATTCACGCAAGTGGCCGCCTAAAGGCAGCATGCCGGTCAATAAATGTGCATAAGCAGTTAAAATGTACCCTGTACAAAACCAGGTGAACAGCAGGTAGGCTACACGGTAATGAATTTTAAAAGTAGGCTGATAAGCAAAGCTGTTTCCTGTTTCCGCTGCCGGGATAATTACCCTGCGGTTGTAAGCTATAAAAGCATAAATTTTGCCCATCAGCCATATAAAAGGCTTAAACAAAAACAACGGTTTAAATACAGGGCAGGCGTTGCTGATCACCTTAAAAAGACTTTTTATGCCGTAGGTCACCTCGCCGTTTTTTAGGTTGACCAATGCGATCTCATTAACCGCCCTTTGTTTGTCAATTATCGGGCAAAACGTGTTTAATTCACTTTGGTAAGATGAACGGCCATTGTTATCAAGCATCCCGGTTTTTACGAGGGCCTTTGTATAGGCTTTGCACATGGGGCATTCGGCATCGAACAGTATTATGTGGTTTTCCAACGTTTTCATATCTTTCAATAATTAATGAAATTTATAAGCAAAAAATATATCAACTTCAACAAACAGTGGTGAGGGCCGAAATAGGCGGTAGCCGCACATCGTTAGTAATTTTTAAATAAGCCATTTTTAATAACCGGTTCGCATATTTCACATCTTCCTTTTTCATCACATAAAAACTTATCCATCCCGAATTGGTAAACACATGGTGATCGTTGATCCTGCCTTCTTCCATCAGTTGTTGTTTTATTTTTTGGCTAAACCGGATATCAAGGACGCCATTGCTATGAATATGGCCTATTTCTTTTCCATTCCAGTTAAACTGTAAGCCCCCGTATTTGTGCAGGCTAACAGACGTGCCTTTCCAGCTTAAAACTTCGGCTTCTATATCATCCAGGCAATCCAGCAATTCAGCGTTAGTAATAAGCAGCCATAGTTTAAACTGGCTATCAAACAAATAGGCCAACAGCGGTATTGATTTTAAAAGGCCGAAATATTTTACAATGAATTTGAACATGATAGTTAATTTTCGCTCAATTCTTTAATATGTTTCATCACCCTCAAATGCACATTGCGGGTAATGCTTTGAGCCCAGATATCATAATACCATACCGGAAAAACGTATAATTTATACCAGCTGTTGCCGGTGAGCGTGGTGGTGCCGTTGCCATTATCCTTTAATAAAAACTGGCCGCGCAAAATATCTATATGGTTCATTATTTCAGGGTCGCGGGGCTGGTTTATAACATCGAATGTGAGGTTTTGTAAGGAATCATAAACGGCTATCTTTTCGCCAAATACATATCCGTTACTGAAAATACATTTACGCCCTGCGCCAACATAACGGCCTTCAACTGTTGACTCAATAGGGCTTGGCATCCCGATGCGGAACAGCCAGAAAGTATTTTGTGCCTTTATCCTTTTAAATGCCACCACATTTTTCCAAACTTTATTTATCGGGGCATTTATAACAATTTGGTCGCTTACCTCATTTTGGTAATGGTGTTCAGTAATAGAATCTGTAATAAAAACGAGTAGGAGTACAGCAACGATACTCACGTTCAGTTCGTTATTATTTACCTCGAACATTTTGCGGCCAATAAAAGTGCCCAGGCACATAAAGCCGAAAATAAGCGGCGAAACTATGATGAGGCAAATAATGCCTTCGCCTAAAAAAACTGAGCTGAGAAAGATAGCTAAAAAACTATTATAGCAGGAATAAAGCGCGGATACCCTCCCTTTTAGTTGCAGGCCTTTCCAATACCAGGCACATATAATGCCCATTAGTATGGGGATAATAATGAACTCTGAAAATACAAGCACGCCAGCCCCGGAATTGATAAACAACAATTTGTTTATAGCAAACTTTGTAATACCAATTATAACAAATGCAATACAGTTTGAAATTATAAGCCCTTTGATCGCATTAGTTCTATTGCTGTTGCTTTTCATAATATTAAAATTGAAATTTCAGGAATAAATGAAACATAAATACAAAAAAATTATTTAAACACTTTTAATACCGAACCCCAAAACCAGCTCTCTTCGGCTTTAAGCATTGTTTCCAATGTTTTGTCTACATTTTTAGCCAGCTTATTTATATCCTTTACCGATTTATGGAAAGTTTTGTAAGCAGGGTCATTTGAATTACCTTCTACTTTTGATAATTCGTCCAAAATTTTTATAACAGGATCCAGCTCCCTTTTGCGCCGTTCTTTGGCTACCTGGCGGGCAATGTTCCAGGTGTTTTTATCGGCGTAGAAATACTCCTTCCGTTCGCCGGGCTTAAGTTGTTTTTCAACAAGACCCCAGCCCATCAGGTCCCTCAACGTCATGTTGGCATTCCCTCTCGAGATGCTCAGGCTTTCCATTATCTCTTCCGTGGTCAACGATTCAGGAGTTATCAGTAGCAATGCATGCACTTGCGCCATGGTGCGGTTTATGCCCCACTCCGAACCGAGTTTTCCCCAGGCCTGTATAAACTGCAATTTTGCTTCTTCTAATTTCACAATACAAATGTAAAACTTATTTTTAAACTTTCAATAATTATTGAAAATAAAATTTTAAAATGGGATTGCTTAGTGAAAACGTGAAAGAAATCGAAGTTTTGGAAACTTCGTAAGTCTGGAAAGAAGTACCTTAATTTTTTTTATTACTTGTCATCAGCACTGGCATCTTTATCAGATTTTTTATTGGTCATTGCCAGTACCGGCTTGCCAATAACTTTATATGAGCCTTCCCCTTTAAGTATCGAGGCAACCATTTCTTTGTCCTGCATTACTTTAACAGCCTGGGCAAGTTCTTTATCGTATTTAAAATTGGTTTCGTACCGGCCCTGCTCGTAATAATAGCGCGAAGCAATTTCATTTTCAAGCACCTCTTTTATTTCGTCTTTATGCAATTGCAGGTCGTTCTTTTTGTTTGCTTCCATTTTTGCCTTCAAGGCATCATATTCGCTCTGGATATCACCGAATTGCTTTTCTTTTGTTGCCGCACTTTTCAAATCGGTCAGTATTTTTTCGGAAGAAGTATTATAGCTATAGTTTTTGTCGGCAAGATATTTAACAAAATCAGCATAGTCGGCGTCTGTAAGGCTGAATGTGCGTGCATTATCCAATTTGGGGTGGGTATTGCGATATGCCGTAGCGTAGTCAAATATCAGCAGCTTGCTAACTAATGCTTCGGTAATATTGGCAAAATGGTCCTGTTTAATAAAAATATCAGGGTAAATGCCACTGCCATCGTAAACAGAGCGCCCGTCCTTGGTTTTAAATTCATGGATCAGCGAATCGGCGACTTTAACTACGCTCCCATCATCTTTGCGGTGCGTATAATCAATTTCCTGAATGCAGCGGCCCGAGGGAACATAATATTTGGCAATCGTAATTTTCACGAGGCTATTGTAGGGAAGGTTAAATGTTTGCTGTACCAGCCCTTTGCCGTAGCTGCGCTGACCTATAATAATGGCGCGGTCAAGGTCTTGTAACGAGCCGGCAACAATTTCTGATGCCGAAGCCGAATGGCTGTTCACCAATACAACCAAAGGTAAATTTGGTTCAAGCGGCTCGCTGACAGTGGTATAAGTAGCATTTTTCTCTCTTATCTTGCCTCGTTGTGATACAACTTCAACATCCTTAGCCACAAAAAGGTTAACAATTTTTACAGCTTCCTGCAATATGCCACCGCCATTTGATCGTAGATCAAGTATGATGCCGTTGGGATTATTCTTTTTTATCGATACCAGGGCATTGGTAACCTCGTCAGCGGAATTTTCAAGGAACCTGTCAAGTTTAATGTAACCCATATTACCGTCAACCATCCCGTAGTATGATACATTAGGTTGTTTGATCTCATCGCGCACCAGCGTTTTTTCTACAGGTTGTGCGCCATCGCGTTTTAACACCAATTTTATCCCTGCGCCTTTTGCGCCTTTCAGTAAAAGGCCAACCTGATCGTTGTTTTTACCCTCGAGCGGGATATCATTTATTTTAACCAGTTCATCACCAGGGCGTATATCGGCTTTCTGTGCCGGGAACCCTGAAAACACATCCGAAACAAATATTTTTCCATTTCGTTCGAATATCCCTGCGCCTATACCGCCATATTGTGTGCTAACGTAATGTAGCTTATAATCTTCAATTTCCGACTCGGGGACAAATTCAGTGTAAGGATCAAGCCCGTCGAGCATTGCATCCACACCTGTTTTTATCATTTTCGCGGAGTTTATATCGTCAACGTAGTTAACATTAACTTCTTTATATACCGATGCGAAAACATCAAGGTTCTTTGATATCTGGAACAGGTCATCTTTAAAGCTCCATGTGCCTAACGCCAGCACAAAAATTCCCGTAAAAAAAACCTGCCTTTTATATTTACTAAATAGCACTTTACCCTTATTCATCCTTAAACTTATTTTAAAATATAAAAATACAAAAAACCTTGTTGATTTTTATGACGCCATCTGAATTACAGCCGGTTATTGTCGATATTTACTAACGCCTTTTTAAGGGTAAATAGTACATAATTTCTGTCACGATGAACTAAATTCATCAAATTGCTGATAAGGCTATCTTCTTCGCCCTCTTTATACTGTAATTGCGCATCAGTAAGATGGTTGTATTTGCGCTGTATTTTAATTTTTACACGTTCCCAGTCTTTATTCGTGATACTTATCTCGGCCATAATAAATTATTTTCAACAAAAATATAAAAATAGATTTGCCTTTGCTTAAAATTTTGGCGTATGACCGTCCATGTAAAATATCACATTCGAAAGCCTCCCGTCCTGTAAGGTTTAGTTATTTTTATTTCTTTTTAACCGGGACTATCATATAATTATATTATTGGTTAGTAACCGTGGCGTACTATCTTACCCGGTAAAATACTTGCCAAAATTGCACATAAGGCTTACTTTATTTTACGATAGCGATGCTTTATGCGAAAGCTTAAAATTACATAGCATCGACGCCGTCACCATTGAGGCCGTTCCTCCCGATTTTTCGTCCCATAAATACCATAAGCTCCTATTATTGACCGGAATGGCTATGTTTCTGACTTTCGTAGCGTAAAAACAAGATGGCCTGCTTCAAATACAACTGTTAAAAGTATTTGATGATTTCATCTGTTTTTGTATTAAACATACTACTATGAAAACAGCTTTACTTTCTTCTAAATTTAAAATTGCCATTAAAAACCGTATTGGCAAACTACGCCTGCCGGCATTGGCAATATTATTTGGTTTAAGCAATTACTTGTACGCTGATAATAGGCCGGGGAATTTATACAAAAGCGGGCATGCAGCAAAACATAACATGGCTAATAACAGCGCTGAAGAAGCGATAGCCGCTGCAAAAGTAACGCGGCCAGCCGATTTTACTGGCCCCACCATCAGTTATACTAACCCACCCGTGTACACTGTTGGTGTTTCGATACCTAACCTTGTGCCAACAAGCAATGGGGTTGCTGCGCCAGCTTACACCAGTAGCCTGGTAGGCATTGGGTCCGGTTTTTCGCGGCCGCGCGGCTTAGCTACAGATGCAAACGGAAACGTGTTCATTGCCGATTTTAATAATAACGCGGTATACAAGATACTTGGCGGCACCGTTACCCCTGTTGCCATAGGCTCGGGTTTTAACCAGCCATTTGGTGTAGCGGTTGATGCCGCCGGCGATGTTTATGTATCTGATTATGGCAACAATGCTATAAAAAAGATATTGGCGGGAGGTAATACAACGGTAACCATCACCACCAGTATAAAAAGTCCTTGCGGTATAGCGCTTGATACTTATGGCAACCTTTACGTAGCTGACAATGTTAATAATTCGATAGATAAGATACCAGCTGGCGGCGGCGCCCCGTTTGTTTTTGCGACAGGATTCTCAAGCCCGCTTGCGGTAGCAGTTGACGGCAACGGTAATGTATTTGTAGGCAACACAGGAGCAGGCCCAATACAGGAAGTACCCATTAACGGGGACCCTGTAAAATCATTAGGATCGGGATTTGAGAACGTATACGCAATAGTGCCTGATAATTCGGGAAATGTGTTCGTGGCCGATTCTTTTAATGGCACCATTAAAGAGATACCTCCCGGCGGCGCCTCCATGACCACCATAGCTACAACGCTGGGCGTCCCGGATGGATTAACAATTGATTTCGTAGGGCGGATTTTGGTAGCAGGATATAGCAATAGCACTGTTAATGTAATTTACCCTGTTGGCGGCTATTCTGCTTACCCATATTTACCTGCAGGTCTACGGCTGGATGCATCTACGGGTATTATAAGCGGTACGCCAACCGCTGTAAGCGCCCCAAAAACATATAATATCACCGCTTACAACAGTACAGGCGGAGGCAGTGTACCGGTAACGCTGAGTGTTCAACCGCCGCCCCCAACCTTAAGTTATAGCACTCCTCAAAACTATGTTATTGGTACAGCAATTCAGCCGTTATCACCAACCGGCAGCGCTGCATCGCCGCCAGGTTATACCACCGCCTCAACTGTTACTACCGGCTTTACCCATCCGCTTGGCATAGCCGTGGATGGCAACGGAAACCTATTTGTTATTCAGCAATCTGCGGCATTTGTTTTAGAAATACCTGCTGCGGGCGGTTCTTCACAAACCCTGGGGTCAGGCATTATAAGCCCTGCCGGGGTGGCCGTTGATGCTGCCGGCAACGTGTATGTTGCTGATGCGGGCAGCACTACTATAAAAGAAATTCCGGCGGGAAATGGCGCGATAATCAGCCGGGGTTCGGGGTTTAACAGGCCCGGCGGAGTTGCGGTTGATGCGGCCGGCAATATTTATATTGCTGATACCGGCAATAATCAAATTAAAGAGATACCCGCAGGCACCAATAACGTGGTTGCCCTGGGATCGGGGTTTTCGCAGCCGGCAAGCGTTGCCTTGGATAATTCAGGTAATGTATATGTAGCCGATACAGGCAACGGGATATTAAAGATGATACCTTCGAACGGAGGGCAGATCGTTTTACTGGTTTCGGATTTTGCTGATCTTGTAAGTATAGCTGTAGATGGGGCCGGCAATGTGTTTGTAGCCGATTTTGAATTAGGCTTTCAATCTGAATTGCCGGTCGGAAGCAGCAATTTAGTCAATCTCAGTGCCTTGTCGTCACACGGTTTAACTGTCGACGGTAGCGGTAATGTATTCATAGCTGATTATGTTAACAATGCAATAAAGAAATGTTCGCCAACAGGTGGCTACTATGTAAGGCCATTTTTACCAAAGGGCTTAACTTTTAGCACCGCGACGGGCACAATAAGCGGAACACCGGCGTTGAATAGCCCTGCCAGGCCTTACTATGTATCAGCCTACAACACACAGGGTAACTATTCGGGTGGAGTAAACATACAGGTAAGTCCATTTTTAATAAGCTACGCAAGTCCCCAGGTATATGATGTAAATACTGCAATACCGGCGCTTGCGCCATCTGTCAGTGGTGGTACGGTCGCAGCTTTTCAGTATGGGCAGCCCTCAACATTTTCATCAGGAGGGTATAACGAGCCAACTGGCGTAGCGGTTGATGCCGCCGGCAATCTTTTCATTGCGGATGCATTAAATAGCCAGATAAAAGAGATCCCCGCCGGTGCAACTACGCCGATTATTTTGGCTGGTACATACAACAAGCCCGCCGGAATTGCGGTGGATGCTTCAGGCAATTTATATATAGATGATACGGGCAATAATAGCTTAAAGGAAATTTTTTCGGGAACAACGCAGCCGGTTACTATCAGCTCTGATTTGAATTCTCCTTATGGGGTAACGGTGGACGCCATTGGCAATATTTATATTGCAGATTATGGCAGTAATTCAGTTAAGGAATTTCCTAAAGCTGGTGGCTCTTCCATTGTCCTTGCTTCCGGGTTTAACGGGCCGCTTGGTGTAGCTGTGGACGCTGCCGGTAATGTTTATGTAACCGATTCAGGAAACCAGGCTGTAAAAGAAATACTTGCCGGCGGGGGACCTACAATTACACTATCTACCTTCAATGTCCCGCAGTTTCCCTTTGGTATTGCAATTGATGCAGCAGGAAATTTATTTGTTGGAGATCGTTCTACAAATTCAGTGTATATGATTGCGCCAGGCGCCACTTCTGTAACGTCGTTGCCGGGCGCGGGCAGTATTAATGCCTGCGGGGTAGCGTTAGATGCAGCAGGGAACCTTTTTGTGGGCGACCAGTTTAACAACCGGGTTATGAAATACAGCCCTGTTGGCGGCTATTTTTTAAACAAGCTTTTGCCTGCAGGATTTGCTTTTTCAGACGCTACAGGTGTCATCAGTGGAACACCGGTTGCTACAAGTCCGGCAACCAATTATACCGTTACGGCTTATAATGGTTCCGGCTTTGGATCGGGATCGCTTAATATCAAAGTAATTGAAAACACCAATGCCGACCTGGCCAATCTTTCAACCAGCTCCGGTTCTTTGTCGCCAGCCTTTGCAGCGAGCAATTTAAATTATACAGAATCAGTACCAAACTCAAACCTGGCCATAACTGTTACACCAACGCTTGCAGATCCAAACGCAACCGTCACGGTAAATGGCACGCAGGTGGTATCGGGAAATCCGTCCGGGGCTGTTGCGTTAAAAGCAGGTAGTAATAACGTTGCGGTCAAAGTTACCGCAGCAGACGGTGCTACAACGAAAACTTACGCTATAACTGTAACCAGGGGCACATCAAACAACGCCTACCTAGCAAACCTTTCCATTAGCAGCGGCACGCTAACACCGGCCTTTGCATTTGGTACAACCAGCTATACAGCGGCTGTACCTAATACTACCACATCATTAAAAATAACGCCTTCAACAGGCGATCCGGATGCAACCATTAGCGTGAACGGTGCCGCAGTAATAACAGGAACAGCATCAGCAGCAATTCCTTTGGCAGTCGGGGCAAACACCATCACTACTGTTGTAACTGCTTCAGATGGCACCACCACGAAAACTTACACCGTAACCGTAACCAGGGCAACCGGTACGCTATCCACTGATGCCTTGCTAACCAGTATCAAACTAACGCCTGCCTCAACATTAACCATAGTAAGCGGCCCAAGCTA
>JABDCF010000102.1:0-1557 GCA_013288235.1 Bacteroidota bacterium
CTTTCGTTTGTGTGTTTTAACAAAAGCTCTCTTTTGATCTCGATCCCAATAAAACTTAAAAAAGCATGAAATGTGCTTATGGAATCATCTTTTTTAATGGTTAAGTAAGAAGTGTAATGAGCCTTAAAATTTTCAGGGAAATCGCTTGGATACAGCTCATTCTCCTTGCCGTAATATAATTGAAAAGCATAATCACTTTTAAAAAAGCCTGTTGAACTATCAACCAACGGTGACTTTTTAAAATTTTCGATCCATTTCTTTTCTAAAGCTTTAATATCAGGCATGTTAACAAATATAGACGGTTTAGGCGAAAAGCAAAAGATAGGGCCGGAAGGCAGGGAAGGGTTGGGTTAATAAAGCTTTCTGCTTTACGCTTTAACCTTTCAGCTTTACAACCCTGTTCCTCAACCAATGATCAGCTAAAACCAAAGCGGCCATTGCCTCAACAATAGGCACTGCACGAGGTACTACACATGGATCATGACGGCCTTTGCCGGATATTTCGGCGGCATTGCCTTCGCTATCGATAGTTTGCTGGTTGTGCATTATGGTTGCCACGGGTTTAAAGGCCACTTTAAATTCAATAGGCATGCCGTTACTGATACCGCCCTGTATGCCTCCCGAGAAATTGCTGCGGGTTATTATATCACCGAGGTGGTTTTTTACAAAGATGTCGTTATGTTCCGACCCGCGCATTTCGCTGCCTGCAAAGCCAGAACCATATTCAAAACCGTGTACAGCGTTTATGCTGAGCATAGCTTTGCCAAGATCAGCATGGAGCTTATCAAAAACAGGTTCGCCCAGGCCAACGGGGCAATTTAAAATATGACAGCTTACCTTGCCGCCAACAGTATCGCCTTGTTTGCGGATGCTGTCGATATATTCTATCATTTCTTCCGCTGTTGCCGGATCAGCACAGCGGACAATGTTTTTTTCGCGTTCGTCGATAAATTCCTGCGCGGTGATTATCTCCACATTCGGGGCGTTGATGGCGCCGACGCTGCTTACATGGGCTACAATTTCGATGCCCTGGGTTTTTAGCAGCAGTTTCGCCAATGCGCCGGCAGCTACGCGGGCCGCAGTTTCGCGGGCTGACGAACGGCCGCCGCCGCGATGGTCGCGGATACCATATTTTGTTTGATAGGTGTAATCGGCATGTGAAGGGCGGAAAACGTCCACATTATGACTGTAGTCTTTTGACCGCTGGTCCTCATTAGGTATCAGCATGGCAATAGGCGTGCCTGTTGTTTTGCCTTCAAATACACCCGAAAGTATTTTTACCGTATCGCTTTCTTTCCGCTGGGTGGTGATCTTTGACTGGCCTGGTTTGCGTTTATCCAGTTCGCCCTGTATATAATCTAAATCAACATCCAGCTGCGCCGGACAACCGTCTATAATTACGCCAATAGCCTCGCCATGCGATTCGCCAAAAGTTGTTATCCTGAATATTTGCCCGAATGAATTGCCTGCCATTTTGTTTTTTTGATTACACCGCTGTTATTTTTTGTGATTACACCGATTATTTTCTGATTGCACCGATTTGTTTTTCGTTAGTGA
>JABDCF010000102.1:1574-15817 GCA_013288235.1 Bacteroidota bacterium
CCCGACCTGGCGCAAACCATCATAGTAGTTTGTGCAGCGTTAGGACATGAAGCAACGTTCACGGGCCTTTCACCTCGAAGTTAACTTTCTTCAGATCCTTCCAAAATGCCGGGTACGATTTTTCAACTACCTGTGCATCTTCAATTTCTACCTCGTTTATCAGTAAAGCCAACGGCGCGAAGGCCATGGCCATGCGGTGGTCATCGTAGGTGTTTACAAATATACGTTCGGGGATGTGCTTTTCGCTGCAATCCAGTTTATAAACCTGTCCTTTTTCAATCAGTTTAACGCCGATTTTAGCCAGTTCATTTTGAAGTGCTTTTATACGGTCGGTTTCTTTGATCTTCAAGGTTTCCAGGCCCGTGAACGTTGCTTCATGTCCTAACGCTGCACAAACTACTATGATGGTTTGCGCCAGGTCGGGGCATTCCTTCAAATCAAATATTTTGCGGAAGATGGGTTTTACTTCCTTTTGCAGGTAAACGCCGCCATCCCTAAACTGCGAGGTAATGCCAAAATTAGCCATGATCTCGGTGATAACATTATCACCTTGTAAGCTATATTGCGTCAGGCCGGGTAAAAACAGTTCGGCTTCATCAGCTAAAGCCGCTATGGCGTACCAGTAAGAGGCCGCGCTCCAGTCCGGTTCGATGTGCAAGGATGTTTCGGCAAATTCCTGGTTAGAAATGCTTATCACATTTTCTTCCCAGGTATGTTGAATCCCTGCCGATTGCAGCATGGCCAGCGTCATCTCCACATAAGGGCGCGAGGTTAAATCTCCTTCAATATGCAGCTCCAAACCTAAAGGCAGTCGGGCTGCTATAAGCAACAGCGCAGTGATGTACTGGCTGCTTATATTTCCTTTTATACTGACCTTATTAGAACGTTGCACCAGGCTGCCTTTTAGTTTAATAGGAGGGAAGCCTTCATTTTCTACATATTCAATTTCCGCACCCAATTCGCGCAAAGCATCTACCAATATTCCTATCGGACGTTGTTTCATCCGCTCGCTGCCGGTTAATATTACTTCTTCATCCTGCAAAGTAAAATAAGCCGTCAGAAAACGCATAGCTGTGCCGGCAGGACCAATATTGATTTCGGATTTCGGATTTTCGATTTCGGATTTATTTTCAATTTCGGAATGATGCCCACTAATCCCCAATCTCTTATCTCTAACCTCTTCCCGCAATATCCCCGCAAGGGTAACCGCGTCTGCCGCGTCCGAAATATTCTCAACTTTTACCTTACCATTGCTTAGCGCTTCGATGATAAGGGCGCGGTTACATTCACTTTTTGAACCGGTGAGATGTATGATGCCTTTTACCGATTTGCTTTTTTTGGTAAGGATGATGTTATGTTTCGACATTTATTTTATAATGTAGAGACGCAATATTTTGCGTCTCTATTTGTGTCTATGAATTATGCCTGCGGGAGACGCAAAGTATTGCGTCTCTACATTTTTTTAAAACCCTCTCCTTTGGAGACGGTAGGGTGAGGCAATTACGCGTGCGTCAATTTCTCTGCCGCCTGCCCTGCTTCGCTTTTGTTCATGATCTCGGTTTGTTTACGGATAGATTCGGCGTGGATCAATTCCAGCAATTTCTCGGTAAACTCGGCGCTTAATTTTAAAGCTTTGCCGTAGTTTACGCCTTTCCGCAATATCTCGTCCCAGCGGTTAACCTGCAAAATGGTAACATTGTTGGCTTTTTTGTAGTTGCCAATTTGCTCAACAATTTGCATACGCTCTGCCATTTTCTGGATAACCAGGTCATCAATTTTATCAATCTGGGTACGCAGTTCGGCCAATTTATCTTTTAATTCCGCATTGCGTATCTCGGGTTTGCGCAGGGTTAAATGCGTGATAATTTCGGCTAATGCAGCAGGGGTTACCTGTTGTTTGGCATCAGTCCAGGCTACGCTTGGGTCAATGTGCGATTCTATCATTAAGCCTTGCATGTCAAGGTCAAGCGCTTTTTGGGAAATGTAACCTATGAGGTCGCGGTTGCCCGAGATATGGCTTGGGTCGTTGATCAATGGTAATTCAGGCGCCAGTGTTTTCAGGTTGATGGCAATATCCCACATCGGCTCGTTACGGAACGGCGATTTTTCGTAAGATGAAAACCCGCGGTGAATAGCAGCCAATTTGGTGATACCAGCATTATTGATACGCTCCAAAGCGCCGATCCACAACGAAAGATCAGGGTTTACCGGGTTTTTTACCATTACCGGGATGTCAACACCCTTTAGGGCATCTGCAATTTCCTGCACGGTAAAAGGGTTTACAGTTGAGCGCGCGCCAACCCATAAAATGTCAACACCGGCCTTTAAAGCTTCTTCCACATGTTTGCCGGTAGCAACTTCAACAGTTGTGGGCAAGCCGGTTTCTTCTTTAGCGCGTTTCAGCCATTCAAGGCCAATGCTGCCAATACCTTCAAACTCACCGGGACGTGTGCGTGGTTTCCATATTCCAGCGCGTAAGGCCGATACTTTGCCTGTTTTTGCCAATAAGTGCGCTGTGGCAACCAGTTGGTCTTCTGTTTCTGCGCTGCACGGGCCTGCTATCAGTAAAGGCTCGCTGCCTGTTTTTATCCAGGAACTTAGCGGTTGTATGTTTAAATTCAGTTTCATTTTTTTTGAGTCCGAAAGTCCGAAAGTCCGGAAGTCCGAAAGTTTTTATATGGTTAATTTATTTGTTCATTTACTATTCTGTTTTCCTGCTCCTTCTTTCGGACTTTCCGACTTTCCGGACTTTCGGACTATCCACCCATCTTCTTCATATTTATGTATGTCCTCGGTACTTTTTCGCTTTTTACGGGTTTTGGTGCCGCTTCACCTTCTTCAATATAGCGTTCGTATTCGCCGAGGATATTAAAGTTTTGCGTGTACTTTAATATCTGCCGGATGGCTACATCATATTGTTTGGGCTCGTCCCATTCAATATCCACATAAAAATTATACTCGTTACGTTTGCCCAACACGGGCATCGATTGTATTTTGCTCATGTTGACGCCCTCTTCAGCAAAAATATTGAGCACTTTGGCCAGCGCCCCAACCTTATTACTCACCTGGAAACATAGCGAGGCTTTATTCGGCTGTTTTTTGGTTACATTTTCGTGATGGGTAAGTATCAAAAACCGGGTGAAATTCTTTTTGTTCGATTCTATGCGGCGTTCCAGCACGTCCAGGCCATAAAGCCTTGCCGCTAATGTATTGGCAATGGCAACAGTATCGGTCAGTTGCTCATCGCGGATGCGCTTGGCACAGGCGGCGGTGTCGTTACTTTCAACGATGTTAAGGTGCGGGTACTCGTCAAAAAAATCAACACACTGGCGAATTGCAATAGGGTGCGAGGTCACATATTTAATGTCCTCGAACTTTACGCCCGGCAAAGCCATTAAATGCAACTGGATGGGCAGGTAAATTTCACCAACTACAGGGAATGCATAACTTAATAACAGCGAATAGTTTGGCAAAATGCTGCCGGCAATGCTGTTTTCAATAGCCATTACCACGTAGTCAGCATCCCTGTTTTGCAAAGCTTCGAAAGTTTGCTTAAACGATCCGCATTCTATCGTCTGGATATTTTCACCAAAGTATTTAAGAGCCGCTTCTTCGTGGAAGGAAGCGCGGATCCCCTGGATGGCAACTCTCGGTTTATCGTTCTTCATAAATTGCTGATAAAGCAAAAAGTCCCGGTTTTTGGCCGGGACTTTTCAGTTTCTTTATATGTTGTTTATGCATATTAGTCCCGGCTCTTACTGTTAAAGTAAAAGTAGTAACCATAAAAATATGCGCTGCTAAATTTCATTGCTTTTTGTTTGCGGCGTAAATGTACAAGTAAAAATGGGTTTGTCAATAGAAAATTTTATTTTTTTGAAAATAGGTGGGGTTAACAGAATTTTATTTGGTGGGCGAGATTAGAATACAGTTCCATTTCAACCCTTTATCCCATACATCTTCACCATACCATCGCCCATCATTTTAATAGCCATTTTTCTTGAAAAAATATGCTGCATTAAAAAGGACACCAATTTATTGCCGGTGCCGCTGATGAACGAAGGCCCCGTGCCTATTTTGCGCAAACATTCTTCCACTACCTGCGCCGGTTGCTGTGGTTTTGGCTCAAGGGGACTTGCCTTGCCGGGATTGGTGTTGATATAGTTTGGCGTAGCCGTTGCGCCCGCGCAGCAGGCAATAACATCCACACCTTTTGGCTGCCACTCGTACCATAAACCTTCGGCCAGTACGCGGTTAAATGCTTTTGTGGCAGCATAAGTTGCAAGGTACCCCGAGCCCTGGAACCCGGCTATGGACGACATAATGACTATCCCGCCTTTGCCCCGTTCCACCATTTTTCCGCCGAAATAATGCAGCATGCCCATTTGCGTTACCATATTGACTTTGCCAATATCCGTATGAGTTCTAATATCGGTTGCAAGGTAATGGCCTATGTAGGATAGCGCAGCACTATACACCATGAAATCGATAGGGATATCACCAATGGCTGTTATTATTTGCTCCGTTGCGTCAGCATCGGCAAGGTCGCAGGTTATTGGGATAACTTTTACACCATATCGTTCGGTTATTTGTTGGGCGGTTGCTTCCAGCGGCCCTTTGCGGCGGGCTATAAGTACAAGGTCAAGGCCGCGGGCGGCGAGGGCATGTGCATAGGCTGCGCCCATTCCTTCGGAAGCGCCTGCTATTAGTGCGGTGTTGCCATATTTTTGTTTGAAAGTCATATTTTTTGAGAGAATCAAGATTCAAGAGCCAAGAACCAAGACAAAAAGTTAAGATGAGACAAGTACTTTCAATTAACGCTGTTTCCTGGCTCTTGACTCTTGGTTCTTGGCTCTAAATTATACTTTATGCCCAGTTCCCGCAAACGGCGTTACCGACCGCCACATCCTGTACATTACAATTACCGGGAAAATAACCCATGCTGCATTGGATAATAACACCCTGCCCAAATGCGGGGTGGCATGTTCGCCAAGCACTTCTTCAAACAAAATGATGCTTACGTTGGTGAGCATTACCGATGCCCATACAATGCTCACAAAACGTATCCAGTTCTTACCTTTCCAATACGCATAAATGGCAAAAGCATAAAAAGGGCCAAAGAAAATGGAATCTATCCATATGGTTGCCCGCCACCAGGCCGGGCGGGCCATCAGGACCGGGTCAAAACTGCGACCGTACCAGTGTACAAGGTCTACAAGCGCTGCAGGTGGCCAGAGTGGGTATTGAAAATGGTTGGGGTCGGCAATAATTAATTGCTCAACATCAACAATATAGGTTATAAAAAGCAGGTTGACACAAAAAAATACGATGAGGGCGATGTCAATCGGGCGTTTGGATAGTGGTAGCGGCTGCATTTAAGGGTTTTAGTTGGTTGTGCAGGTGAAGATAGCAAAATGCCTTCAATTTGAATGCCTGGTTTCGTTAATACAGACCCATTAATAATTTCAATTTATCAGCGTAAATCCCAAAATCAATCTCATTATCAATTTCAGTTGCCCGTTTAAAATTTTCCAGTGCCCCTGCGGCATCATCTTTTTTTAGGTAATAAATACATAATGATTTGTACGCTTCGGCATTTAGGGGATTAAACTGAAGACATTTGTCAACCAAAATCTTCCCACTTTCCAAATCGCCCTGTAGTATTTGGGAATAGCCCAGGTTGCCATATGGTGCTCCAAAGTTGGGGTTTAGCTTTATTGCTTTATCCAGCACTTGTTTTGCAACCTGGTGTGCCCCTTTTTCAATCAGTTCGAATCCAATGTTATTTAAGGCTAATACGTGATGCCTGTCCATTTTTAACACTTTACTGTAGGTTTCAATGGCTTCGTCATGTTTATGTGTAAGTGATTGTAAGCATCCACGATAAAAATGATCTGTGGGCGACATCTTGAACGAACTTTCAAGTTGAGACAGATAAAAATTAGCTTCGTTATATTGTTTCCCGCTAATCAACGAAAAAATAAGGAGTCGGATTACTTCTTCAAGTTGTACATTGTCAAGAACCTTTTTTAATTTTTTTGAGGCATATTCAAAGTTATTGTCCACCAGGTACATTCGTCCCGCAACGTAATCCGGCAACGATTTTTTAAGCTTTAACGCTAAAACCAGTTGCTGACCATCGCTGTTTAAAATGGTTTTGAAATTTTTGTCAAGTTGAGATGGGATAAGGTTTGTGAGTAAACTTAAAGTAGAAAGCCCTAAAAAGATATAAAATGCAATTTTTACCAACAGGGGGGCTTCGGTATTGATCATTAGCATCGCAAGGATGCCGGCGATAAAAAACGTAAAAAATGAGCCTGCGAGTAAAATAACTACGAGTTTCCGGTAATTTGTTTCAGATTTCTCACTCTTGCAAAGGCCAATACCTTTTACAAAAGGAAATGATCGTTTCATAAAAAAATGAAGCTTACCAATTTGGAATTTTATCGCGTTTTCGGGCAGTTTATAAGTACCTATATAAATATCTATTTTATCGGGCTTAGTAAATATCAAATAAGCAATGGCGTGGCCACACTCATGCAGGATGGCTATTAACGGGCTTGAAATAAAAACAGCAAGGTATACAACTATTAGAACAAGCCAATCATTCATTTAACTAACATACAATTTTTAAATATCGAACCAAAATTGTATTGAATATGTCATCATTGTTTTATGTTATTGCAATCCGATATAGTACGACAAACTCTCGCAAAGCTCGGCATCGGTACAGATATTATCCAGGTTACATTGGCCAATACGGTCAAGCAATGTGCAGTTGATCTTCCCGCTTTGGTTCTTTTTGTCTTTCATCATAAGGGCCAAAAGCACTTCGTAACTTGTTTCTTTAAGCGGATATTTCGGATATAATCCATTAATTACCTCCACAATTTCTGCAAGTTCATTACTACTTAAGCCTGTTTTTTTATGGGCAAGATAAGCTTCGCATATCATCCCAATTGCTATCGCTTCACCATGGGTTAATGGGTTTTTATCTGTAAGCAGGGAATTGGTTTCCACAGCATGCCCAATGGTATGGCCAAAGTTGAGCGCCTTGCGTATGCTTTGTTCGGTAGGGTCTTCGATAACCACTTTGTTTTTTATCTCTATAGACCAGTGTATCAGCTCTTCAGACGGCTGGCTAAGATCGCTTGTTTTTAGGGTATTCCAATAAGCTGCATCCATTATCAGGCCATGCTTAAGCATTTCGGCCAGGCCCGAAAGTATTTGGCGCTGTGGTAGTGTTTTTAAAAAATCGTAAGCTATAAATACAGCTTTTGGCTGGGTAAAGGTACCAACGATGTTTTTTATACTGTCAATGTCGATCCCTGTTTTGCCGCCAACCGAAGCATCAACCTGGGAGAGGAGGGTGGTGGGCACATGTACAAAATCAATACCGCGTTTAAAGGTGCTGGCTGCAAAGCCGCCCATGTCGCTGATTACGCCGCCGCCAAGGTTTATCATTAAACTTTTGCGGTCAGCGCCAAAATCAATCAGCATTTTCCATATGCCTATGCAAAAATCAATGTCCTTGCTTTCTTCGCCAGCGTTAATCTCTATCAGGTCGTAATTATCCATATCGCCCAATTGATCTTTTATCGCCGGAAGGCAATGAACAGCTGTATTCTCATCCGTCAAAATAAAAAAACGGGAGTAGTTGCCGGCTTTGATAAATTTCACCAGTTCGGCTTTGCTATCTTCGAAATATATGGGATAATTGTCGCTTTGGATAGTTTTCATATTATATCACGCGGATAGTTTCACTCCTGAATTCAACAGTGTCGCCTTTTTTAACTTTCAGGCGTTTGCGGTAATCGATGTGGCCGTTATACATTACTTCGCCCTCAGTTACAACTATTTGTGCTTCGCCGCCGGTTTGCACCAGGCCGGTTGCCTTTAATAATTGTATCATGGGGATATGATCGCCTTCTACCTTAAATTCTATCATCGGGCAGCAAAAATAAACTATTCGCGGAATAATGAGATATTTAGCGTGCAATTTATAAATTTGCGCCGTGCTTCATAAAGCGTGGACATATATCACAGTTAAAATGCTGTTTGCTATGTGCTGTACGTGTTGAAGCGCTAACTGACCATTATGAAATCTACTGGACCCCTTTCTTTCGAAGATACGGAGATCGCTTTCCGGCATTCGTCAAATTCCGACCTAAAACGTGCTTACTGGCTATTCAGGGTAATTAACATTAATTTTTTAGTGAAGATAGGGCCGCCTATAACCAATTTCGCCGTAAAAATAGGCCTGCCTGTTAAGGGATTGATAAAAGCTACAATATTTAAACATTTTTGCGGTGGCGAAACCATAAGGGAATGTGAGAATACTATAAAAAGCCTTGAGCGGGGCGGGGTGGGGACGATCCTTGATTACTCGATTGAAGGAGAGGACGATGAAAAGGTTTTTGACGGTACCTGCGAGGAAATTATACGTACCATAAAACGCGCTGTTAAAGATAAATCGATACCGATTACCGTATTTAAAGTTACAGGCGTTGCCCGTTTTAATTTGTTGGAAAAACTGGATGAGGGCGGCCAGCTTAGCATAACCGAACGGGAAGAATGGGAAAAAGCGCAGGCGCGTGTGTTGTCTATTTGCGAAAAAGCCCATGCAACCGGTATCCCCGTAATGATTGATGCCGAAGAAACCTGGATACAAAAAACAATAGACGCGCTTGCTTTAGATATGATGCAGCGATTTAACGAAGAGCAGGCTATCGTTTACAATACCTACCAGTTGTACCGACATGATAAGCTGCAATCGTTAAAAGACGACCATGTTGTTGCTGTAAAAAAAGGGTTTATTTTAGGCGCAAAGCTTGTGCGCGGCGCCTATATGGAAAAAGAACGTAAACGCGCCGAAGAAAAAGGCTACCAATCGCCCATTCAGCCCGATAAACAATCGGCAGATAAAGATTACGATGCCTCGCTGGATTACTGCACCGACCATATCGGTCAAATTGCCTTTGTGGCCGGCACCCATAATGAAGAAAGCTGCCGCCTGCTGGCCGAACTATTAGACAAAAAAGGCATCGACCATAAAAACCCGCATGTGTATTTTTCGCAATTGCTTGGCATGAGCGATAACCTGAGCTTTAACCTGGCCAACGCCAATTATAATGTAGCTAAATACGTGCCTTATGGCCCTATAAAAGCAGTATTGCCGTACCTATTCCGTCGTGCCCAGGAAAATACCGCCATTGCCGGCCAAATGGGCCGTGAGTTGGGTTTGATTGTGAAGGAAATGGGCCGGAGAAGGTTAAAGGCGAAAGGTTAAGGGTGAAAGGTTGTAGTTAGCTACCTTTTACCTTTCGCCTTTAACCTCGAAAAAGCGCCTGTACACTATCCGGCGCTGTCATTAAATACGTTTGTATGCCTAATTTTTCGGCGGCAGCTGTGTTGTGGGGGTTATCGTCGATAAACAAGGTCTCTGCGGGGATGAGGTTATTTTCGTCCATTATCTGCTCGAAAATTGCTGCACCCGGTTTACGCTTGCCAACGAGGTGCGAATAATATGTTTTTTCGAAAAGATGATCGTTACTTTCAAATCCAAAATCCTCTTTAAGGTATTTCATGATATGATCGTAATGAATGGTGTTAATATTACTCAATAAAAACGTGCGGTATTTTGGCCTCAGGCTCAGCAGCAGTTCGTGGTTGCCTTCTGGGATGCCTACCAACAGGCTGTTCCAGGCATTATCAATTTGTTCATCGGTAAGCTGTGGGTTGTTGATTATTCCCCTTATATAATCCCTGAACTGGGGAGCTGTAACATCGCCAGTTTCAAAACCATCAAAAATATTATCCTGTACCTTTTGCGCATAAAAAGTATCTGCATTTTCAATGCCGAGATCTTGCCATGCTTGCTTGCTTTTTAAAAAATCAAGCATGAAAATTACGTTGCCGTAATCAAATATGATGTTTTTGATATTTTGCATAAAAATTTTTAATTTGTGGCAAATATGTGCAATTCGGGATGAATACAGAACAACTCAATTCAGATGAACGCGATTATAGTACCATAAGCCCATCGGCCGCGTCCCTGCTGTTATTAAAAGGCTTAACCAATATACCATTTGCAAGGGAGGCTGCTGAGCTTATGCTTTCGCCTGAAAAATATGAACCCGATTTTACAAACAGGGACATTGTTTTATGGGCGAGGATAGTACACTTTGAAAGCAGGTACTGGAGTATCGACCAGTTGCTTTCTGATATCCCGGCGAAGAATATACTGGAATTGTCTTCAGGCTTCTCATTTCGCGGATTAGCGGCTATTGAGCAAAATGACATCAATTATATTGATACCGATCTTGATAACGTAATTTCAGTAAAAAAAGGAATGGTTGCCCGATTGAAGGCTAATGAGCATGCAACAAAAGGTAAGCTGGAAATGATGCCCTTAAACGCGCTTGATGAAGCGCAATTTACTGCGGCCATAAACCATTTTGACGAAGGCGAGGTTGTTATTGTAAACGAGGGTTTGCTGGTATATCTTGATACGGCCGAAAAGGAAAGGCTGTGCGAAATTATCCGTAACATACTTAAACAACGGGGCGGCTATTGGATAACAGCTGATATTTATGTTAAAAAAGAAGGTGATTATGGCATCAGGATAGTCGATAAACTGTCTGAATTTTTTCAACAACACAAAATTGAAGAGAACAAGTTTGACAGTTTCGGAGCCGCCAAAGAGTTTTTTAAAAAGCAAGGGTTTATTATCGACAAAGAAGCGGTGCCCAATCAATCAAAACTAACCGCTTTAAATTATTTAATGCAAAGCGCAACACCCGAACAATTGACGAATATGCGCAATGCGGAGAAAGTGCACCAAACATGGCGGCTAAGGCTTGATAAGCCTGATATTTGAAGTGAAATATTTTATTTTAGGATGAGATATTGCCTTTTGGCTATTTAATTTTGAAACATGAAACCCATTATCCTGCTTTCCGGGCCGCCAGGTGCGGGGAAAACTACCATAGCAAAAGAACTTGTTGCCATTTTACCTGGCCCGGTAGCCTGTATCGAAGGCGATAAATTCTGGTCGTTTTTTGCCAAAGGATACGATGGTGACGAGAGGAATAAAAATTTTATTACGATAATGGTATCCATGACGACTTCCTCATTAGCCTTTGTCCGTGCAGGCTACCAGGTAATTATCGATTTCTCTATTCCACCCGGGTTTCTTGCCACCGCATTCAAAATCACCAGTGAAAGGAACATTCCGCTTGACTACGTTGTGATCAGACCATCCGAGAAAGTTTGTGCTGAAAGGGCCGCCGCACGCACAGAGGGCGCTGTGCCAAACTATGCTGTTTATAAGGGTTTTTATGCTTTATTTGATAAGGCGGCGCGGCATACCATATGCGATGACGAAAGCAACGCCGCCGTTATTGCCGACCATATAAGAGACGGGTTATATGAAGGGATATTTCGGGTTACTGAATAATTTGAAAATTTCATTTCTCAATAACTATAAAATTTCTACATTTGCAGCCTGAACAACGACAGGCTTTTTAGCTTACCTTTGTTTGATTAAATGATTGAAACTTTTAATCATTTGCCCTGCGCCTATAGCTCAGTTGGTTAGAGTAGAAGACTCATAATCTTTTGGTCCCTGGTTCGAGCCCAGGTGGGCGCACAAGGTTTGACATTTAATGCAAAGCCGTAACCGGCGGGGAAAGATTTCTCCGCCGGTTTTTTTTATGATTATTTTTTGGACTCTTCATTTTTGCCTGATTATGCTATTTATTTTTCATTATTTTTTGCCATTCGTCTTGGGTTAGAATTTCTAAAAATTCATCGCGAAAATGCCATGCAGATACATACCCGGCTGAGACAACGAAACTCATCACCCAGGTTGTCTTTCCCTTCCATAATTTAAATGCACAAATATCTGTCGCGGTAATAAAAGGACTTGTTTCACCTAAATGTTGATGTGAGGATGCTGTTATCGGTTCTTTACCACCAGTTCCCAGGGGGATAAGGTTATTATGAAGCTTTGTTTTTTTAATTATATCATTGTCTTTGTCGAAATTGATCAGGTAATCATTTCCTAATAATACTTCATCCGGCGCTGTTTGCGCAGTGATGACATATACTTTTTTTGTCCCATTTTTTATAATAGGAACAAGATTTAAACTGGTATTTTGATAAAATTTAAAAAGAGTGTCACTTAAAACAGCCTGCGCAGCTTTTGACCGGATGGTATAGAAGTCTTTTTCATTTTCGGTAAATTTTCTTGTAGTTGTGTCTATACTGTATTTAGACGAATCTAAACCATGGTCGAACTTAACTGTCGCTAATACTACTGGATCCTCATTTTTAGAAAAAAAGATAGTGATCATTTCTTTATCAGTCTCATAAGAAAAATATCCACCAGATAGAAGCTTCTTCCCGCCGAAACTGGAGGCGAAGATATGTGTACTATGCCCTGATGCCCATTCTGAGCGATAAAGCATTTCTCCCTCTGCGTTAATGCTATCAGCAATCTGCCTCAGCCTATTTTTTTGTGCTGTTGCGTTTTGCACCAGTATAAATAGGGTAATCAATGTAAACAGCTTTTTCATTAATGACGAAACGGTTGTAAATATTTTGTGAATATAAATAACCTTGCGGATTTTGCATAACGTGACGGTGCAGATATTACCCATTAGGGTTCATCAAAATCCTTCAGCAAGTTAGCAAGAAGCCTCATATCATCTAAAAAATGGTGCGAGAGTTGCACATTTTGGCGCACGTTTATAAAAAGGCCGTTCCTGATACAGGAATAGCCTTTTTTAACATATGTTACCAGTTGAAAATTTCTATCTTTAAAGATGGCATTATCCAACTGCCGCTAATTTTCTCAGATCGTCCACAAAGTGGTTCGGGAAGCACCCAGGTGAAAGGCGATACAAATTGTATCAAAGAACCTGTAAATTAATTGATTTACAGGTTCTTGAATTTTAAACCGCATCAAATCATATCAAACTTTTCCAGGGTTTACGATACCTATTCCGTAACCTGCTTTCAATGTTTACCTTCGAGGTGTTGAAAATGGGTCTAATTATCTGTAGTACAGTTAATTGCAAATCAAAGAATTTGACCTTGTCTGTACTGTTTTGACTTCTCTCTATGATACCCAAAAACGAAGGTTTTATACCAGATTGTATCAAAATTAATGAAGTTGAAAAAGGGAAAGTCAGATGAAAGCGGTAAATGCCATTGGAATTCAGTTTGTTATACGGCCGGATAAGCTGAAAAATGGCAAGTATCACCGTGAACGGCGAGATAATTCATTTTGTATTCTCTGAAGAACACAGGGATTCAAACTATCTTAAGATAGCTTCAAAATTGGTAACGCTTAATATATTTGATTAACTATCTCCCGGATTTTTTCATCTAACTCGTTAACTGCTTGCTCCATCATCATTAGTTCTTCTTTAGATACACTATAATCGTTGGCTTTAAAAAGGTTCATAAAGCCTAAGATGGAGGCTACAGGCCGGCGCACTTCATGAGATTGGATAAAGGCTATTTTTGTAAGCGTTTGTTTTTGCTCAAACACCTTTTGTTTTAGTTCTATCTTTTTTGTTATGTTTATCAAATTGAAGAACACACCGATGATTTCATCCTCGGAATTACGTGCCGGAACGTATGTTAGGTGACACCAAATTGTTTCGTCATTCCATTTGATCTGTTGTTTTACCTGGACAGGCGAACCACTTAAGGCTTTGCTGTAGTTATTTATGAATTCTGACACATATGGCTTATTGGTATAGGCCGTCACTTTGATGCCGGCATATAAGCTTAAATTGTAAACTTTTTCTACATAACTAGCGCACACCTCATTAAAAGCTATTATTTCTGCGTTTTTACCGATAAAAAGCTGGCAAGAGTTAGAACCCGAAAAAAAAGAATTTAAATTAATTGCTGCATTTTTAGATTCAATGATTTGTTCTTTTAGAAGCTTTAATCCCTGGTTGACCTCTTTGGGCGCATTGTCAGGGCGGTAAGACCTTTCCGAGATTTGATGTGAATTCCCGATAGGCTTTTTGGTAACCCTCTCTGACACGTATAAATTACTTAACTCACGTCCGTTGGGAGTATTTCCTGGTATGCTAAAAAGCGACAATGAAGACAAAGGAAGATTTTTGTCCCCCTCGTCTGAAGCTGTTTCGAAGAATTGGGCTTCCTCCCGCATCTGGTTTGTTCTCATGATCTGATGTTGTTAATTAGTCAATTTTAATAACTGC
>JABDCF010000103.1 GCA_013288235.1 Bacteroidota bacterium
CAAAACTACATTGATAAAGATCTGTTTGAGGTTGCCGACAAACAAAACTTAAATGCCTCAAAAAACAAAATAATTGCTTTTTCGCTTTATGGCAATGACGCCAGGTATACCGAAAACATCGCAACAGTTATCCGATCCTACCAGGAATTATTACCCGATTGGAAATGCAGAATTTATACAGCCAAAGATGTTGAAAAAAAATATACCAGGTTGTTGACAGACTTAGGATGCGAAATATTTGGAATGGCGAAAACCGGCATAGATGCAAGGTACACCAACTGGCGGTTTTTAGCTATTGAAGAAAACGCCGATGCCGTAATTATACGCGATTTGGATTCGTTACCTACCAGCCGCGAGAAGGTAATGATTGAACAATGGCTGGCCTCAGATAAAAAATTCCATATCATCCGTGACCATATAAACCATAATGCATTAATAATGGCAGGTATGTGGGGAATAAAAAAAAATAACGTCAGCATAAAAAAACTAACAAGGAAACACTTAATGACCAATAATTACGGGGTGGATCAGCTTTTTCTTCAAAACACTATTTACCCTCTGTTTAAAAATGACGTAATGGTTCATGATAGTTTCCCCAGGTTCCCGGATGAGGACCCAATAATAATTCCGTTTACACCGGGTGAAGGCTTTATCGGGGAAGTATATGTTAATGATGCAGTTTTAACACACCATAAGGATTTGGTATAGGGACACAATACTTTGCGCCACCTTCGTGTAACTCATCATTTTTTTTTAAATTTAAACATGCCAACAGATTATGTCTATTAGAACAAAAGGTTTAGATATTTTCAAAAACCGTTACGCAGGCAAGTTAAAACGGCAAAAATTATTCAATAGTTTAAAGTTCATTATACTGCGGGGGTTAAACTACGGTGATGGCGGCTCTATTGAATTAAGCGGCGAAATTGAATTAATAAAATCGCTAAGCAGCAGGGATAACAACGATAACAAATTCGTCATTTTCGATGTTGGCGCTAACCATGGCGATTATTGCAATGCCCTGCTAAAAAACCTGGCTGTAAAAAATCCTGAGATATGGTGTTTCGAACCTTCGCCTGTTGCATATGGCCAGCTTGAAAAGGCATGCGGCACAAACCCGGCCGTCCATTTGGTTCAAATTGGTTTTAGTAATGTGGCCGGCACATTTCCCTTATACACCAGCGAGCCTGGGACAACAACGGCGTCCCTTTTCCCGCTTGAACGCGCCTTCAACGTGCCGGAAAAGCTGCACGAATTTGAAATGATAACCGTTGGCACCATTGATGAATTTGCCGAACAGAACAATATTACTTATATCGATTTTCTGAAGTTAGATATAGAAGGCAATGAGCTGAATGCACTTATAGGGGCTAAAAATATGCTAAAGAGCAAATCGATCAGATCGATACAATTTGAATTTGGCACTTGTAATATTGATTCCCGGACTTATTTCAGGGATTTTTGGTTTTTGTTAAACGAAGATTATAATATATTCAGGGTTGTAAAAGATGGGGTATGCCCGATTACTTATTATACCGAATATGATGAAATTTTTGCAACGATAAATTATTACGCCGAATTGAAATGAAATTCAGCATTTCGTACATTATAGCAACACGTAACCGCCTGCCATTTCTTGAGATTACTTTAGGGAAATTAATGAATGAGTTGCAGCAGGATGAAGAAATAGTTGTGGTGGATGGTTACAGCAATGATGGCGCAAAAGAATATCTTCAAAAGTTGTTTGACGACGGCAAAATTCATCAGTTTATATCCGAGCCAGATTATAACCAGGCGCACGGATGGAATAAAGCCATGCTGATGGCAAAAGGAACGCTGATAAAAAAAATTATTGACGACGATGTTTTTGACTTTAGCGCCATCCGGCAGTGCAAACAATTTATGATAGATAATGAACAGGTTGATGTTTGCATTTCAAATTGCCTTAATGTTGATATAAATGAACAAAAAGATGTAAGGCTGATAAGCCGGCAAAAAGAATTTGACCAGTGGAAAAACGGTACTGTTAATTGCTTTACTTTTAATGATGTTTATATGCTTATCCGCCGTTCAGCACTAAGCTACGCTGGTTTGTATGATACGCAGTTCACCATGATGGATTGGGAATATTCGTTGCGGCTTTCCTATCTTAAATTAAAAATAATTTATTATACCGGTTGCAACGCCCTGCCGGTTGCAACGCCGGGCAACGTAACTTCAACCGCCTCAAAAGCAATTTTGCAAAGAGAAGAAGAAATTGGTAAATGTAAATATGGCTACCGTGGCGACCATGCAGATATTACCTTATGGTCCAAATTAAAAATAGCGGTTGGAAAAACTATTTATAAGAACAACGAGACGGGGATGGACGCCCAATTTGCTACTGACGCATCACTTAAGAAACTCTATGCCGGTCTTTATAAAATAATAGCCGATTATAACGCGGCACACCCCGGAATCTTTACAGGCCTTTGAGCAAAAAACAAATCAAAATAAAATTTCAGAACGGGTTAAGCTTCCAGTGGTCGGTTAAGGAAATATTTAACGGGTTACTTGATGAGTTCAGCTTTATAGACAGCGACGACCCCGATTTTATAATTTTTGGCCCTTACGGCAATGATATACCGCCAAAAGGTAATTATACCCGCATCGGTTATTTTTGCGAAAATATAAAACCCGATCTTTCCATTTGTGAATGGGCATTCGGCATCCCCCGGGAAGAAGATATTAAACAGCCCAATTATAAGCGTATACAGTGGCACGGCCTAAACCCGCAAGATTTGATCAAAGGCGCGGGTTACGATGCTGAAAAGGTGCTGGCATCAAAAACAAAATTCTGTAATTTTTTATACTCACATAAAGTACCTTATCGCGAGGCTTTTTTCAGCCAGCTTTCGAAGTATAAAAAAGTGGATGCCCCGGGCAAATCAATGAACAATATGCCGCGTATCGACGATCTTTATAAAGGCGATATATGGGACGTTAAAAAGCAGTTTTTATCGCCTTATAAATTTACTATTGCGTTTGAGAATGATATTTATCCCGGCTACCAAACCGAAAAACTATACGATGCAATGCTTGCCCAAAGTATCCCGATTTATTTTGGCGACCCCTTTGTAGGCGAGATATTTAATACGGGTAGTTTTATAAATGTGCGGGAATACCTGCCGCAAAAAAACCAGGCCTTAAGCACAAAACTTGGCAAATTGGGCCATATGGATTTTGAAGATATACGCCCATCTTTTTTGAGAAGTCCAAAACACAGGCTAAAAAGAAAAGTACGGTCGTGGGCGCGAAATTTTAAAACCAAGCTCCAGTTTGCAGGAATGGATTTCGGCCCTGTCATTGAAAAAATCATTGAATTGGACACCCACCCCGATTTGTACCTGCAATATTTAAAGCAGCCATGGCTCAATGATAATACCCTTGATGAAAGGTTTTCAACAAAAAAGAGGTGGCTCGAAATTTTTAATACGGTAAAGTGAAAAAGGTATTATCAGGTTTTATTTGGATAATATCAAAAATTATCGGGAAGAAAAATTTAGAACGCTTATTAATTTACAATGCCAAATCTATCGGTGTAAATTTACATGTGCACGGCCTTATTCAAATTGGGGCATTAAACGGCTACCATCATCAAATTATAAGCGAACAATTTTTTATCGCAAACATCCTCCCCAATTTCTTTAAGCCAGGCGATAAGCCTTTATTTTTTGATGTTGGCGGCAACGTTGGCGATTATGCCCTGGAATTAAAAAAGCATTTTCCGGGTGCAGTGATCCATTCTTTCGAGCCTGTAAAAAAGACATTTGACATACTCGCTAAAAACACAGCCGGGAGCGATATAAAGATATACAATACAGGTTTTGGTGATACAACAGGGACACTGGAAATATACAATACCGCTAACAACTCAAATACCGAAATAGCATCGGTATATAAAGAGGCGTTTACTGATCTTTTCAAAAACGAAGAAGAAGTTATAGCCATAACCTGTGAAATAGATACGATGGATAACTTTTGCCTGTTAAATAACATTAAGCATATTGATTTTTTAAAGATAGATGTCGAGGGTCATGAATTATCCGTTTTAAAAGGTGCTTTAAATATGCTGGTTAGCCAAAACATAAAGGTTATCCAGTTTGAATTTAACGCGCACAACGTTTATTCCCGCGTTTTTTTAAAGGATTTTTATGATCTGCTTAAAGGTTTTGAATTTTACCGGTTAAAGCAAAATGGGATGATAGCACTTGGGCAATATGACCCGGTAAATGAAATATTTCTCCTACAAAATATCGTTGCCGTACGAAAAGATGTTTGTCATTTGGTTAAACCGGTCGCTTTAAATGACTGACCCTTTAGTATCAATCATTATCCCCGTTTATAATTCAGAAAAGAATTTGGCTGCATCCATTGATTCGGCCATTGCCCAAACGTGGCCCAATAAGGAAATAATTATAGTGGACGATGGGTCGACAGACAACTCTTATAGCATAGCGGGAAAATATGCCAATGATGCCGCCATCAAAGTGATAACTCAAAAAAATAAAGGTGCATCGGTCGCGCGCAATACTGGTTTAAAAGAAGCAAAAGGCAACTATATCCAGTTCTTGGATGCTGACGACCTGTTAAGTCCAGGTAAAATTGAAAGCCAGGTACAAGTATTAAACAGCTCAGCATCTCAGGTAGCACTATGCCGCACGGTTCATTTTTTTGATGGCGATAACCATTTGGAAGGCAGCGTTACCAATGATTGGTTTTGCGCCGATAGCAATGACCCGGTCGATTTTTTAATAAAATTATACGCCGGGGAAGATGAAATGCAGGGCTTTGGCGGCATGATACAACCCAATGCATGGTTAACGCCGCGCGCATTAATTGATAAAGCAGGCCCATGGAATGAGTTCAGGTGCCCGGACGACGACGGGGAGTTTTTCTGCCGCATTATCTTAGCTTCGGAAGGCGTAAAATTTAGTGACAAGGGCGTAAATTATTACCGGAAATATAAAGCCGAAGGGTCACTGTCGGGGCAAAAAAGCTTTGAGGCCATTGAAAATATAATAGCATCCATAGATCTTAAATACGGTTATTTAAAAGCAAGAACCAGCGACCCTATACTCGAGCGTGTTTTTGCACGGCATTACTGGTGGACGGGTGTAGGCGCTTATCCGCGTTTTAAAGATCTCTCAAAATATTGTACACAAAAGGCCATTCAATTAGGGTATAGAGGTCAAAAATACATGGGTGGCCCAACCGGGCATGCTTTAACCCATGTTTTTGGGTGGAAACTGGTACGGTTTATGGCCTATTGGCAACAACGCTTTAAAGCATTATGGGCCTGAAATCAAAAATGAAATTTTGGATAAGGCAATTCCCGTTTGTTTTACCAAAAGGCATTATCAACTCGTGCGAGGATTGGATCATCAGCCAAAAAAATAAAAAAGGGCTATATTTTGGCCAGCGTGGCCCATGGTTCAAAACAATTTTCGAGGCAGGTTTTTTTCAGCACGATGAACCAAAAACCTTGGGCACCCCAAATGAAAAAGCTTTTTATAATAACCGGAATTATCCTACCGAAAAAGCAACCCTGTTTTACCTGCAAAATACTTATTTGCTGGGGCATAAAGGTTTAGTGCTAACAGCCGATCATAAGGTTTTCCAGGAATTCAGCCATCATTTTGGTATCTCCTCACTAAAAAAATTCCTTTGGAAAAGCCCATTTTACATTTTCACAAAAAAAGCAACAAAAATAGAAGGCACAGGCGCGGTATTGGTATCGCCCGAGAGCCATAATTATTACCATTGGCTCAGTGATGTATTGCCAAGGATAAAAATTTATGAATCCATTTTAAACCAGGTGGATCACTTCTGTATTTCATCAAAAGTACCTGAAAAATTCCTTGACATTTTGCCTGATCTCGGTATCCCGAAAGAGAAAATACTTCTGATTCAAGAAAATGAAAAACTGCATTTTGATTACCTGTTTATATCCTCGCTGCCGGGCAGCGAAGGCCGGTCACCGCAATGGGCAGTTGATTACTTAAGGGATAAACTTATTAAAACAAGTGCGCCGGTTAATCCTTCAAAAAAAATACACTTTAAGCGCGGCGGTAATGCGGAGCGAAAAGTAATAAATGAAAACGCTGTTATAACGTTACTTAAAAATAAAGGCTTTGAAATTATCGATCCGGATAAGCTCAGTATTTATGACCAGGTTGCTTTAATGCAGCAATCAAAAATTATTATGGGCGTACACGGCGCCGCATTAAGTAACTTACTTTTTAGCCAGGAAAAAACAGCGGTAATTGAAATTTTTTCGCCTGATTATTTCCGTACCGATTGTTATTATACCTTGTCATCAGCTTTGAAGTTAAACTACTGGTATATTGTTGGCGATAAACCAGCCGGCGCCAATTGGGGCGATATAGCAGTGTCCGAAGAAGTACTTTTAAAAACTATTGAACAGGTTAATGGCTGAAAAAAAGCCGATGCAAAACATCATTGCCATTGACCTTTTAAGGGCGCTTGCCGCACTGGGCGTTTTTACATATCACAACCATATCGGCGCGTTTCTTGCAAAATATAGCGGGCTTTCGTTTATCAGTTATACTGACGTGTTGGGGGCAATTTATGCCGTTCCCTTGTTTTTTTTAATAAGCGGCTATTGCATTCACGCGTCAAATGTCAAATACCTTAAAGCGAATGTTGCGCTGCCGCTAAAAGAATATTATCGTCGAAGGTTTTTAAGGATTTATCCGCCGTATCTATTTGCCTTACTATTTGCCATAGTCATAAACTATATTACAGCAGCCGACAAACCAGCCGGCGTTGACTTATTGGTGCATTTATTTTCATTACAGGGATTTACAGTCCCCTACTTTAACACCATAAATGTAGTTTTATGGACGATAAGCATCGAACTTGCATTCTATGCCATTTACCCGGTATTTTATTTTATCCGGTTCAGGTACAGTTTAAATTATGCCTTGCTGTTCACTTTTATCATCACTTGCATAAGTATCGGTTATTTTCAAATCAGCGGCAACATTACAATTTCGCAGCGTTTTTGTGTATTTAATTTATGGTTTGCCTGGTGTTGTGGCGCCTTTTTGGCCGATAAAAAAATGTTAGGTCCTGGTGATCTGAAACAGCCCGTGTACCGTGTATTTTATGTTGTTATCCTGTTGATTTTCGTCGGATTAAAATTCATCCCCAACGGCGTTTTTATAATTTCCGATCAGTTTACCATCCTCATCTGGACAGCCCCGATGATGTTCCTCATATCAAAGGAAAACTGGCTACGGGAGCGAAAAAATTTATGGGTCATAAAAATAACCGCAGCAATCGGCCTTTCGAGCTACTCGCTTTACCTGTTGCATGAGCCGTTAATAGCCTTAAAAAACTTTTTAGCCCATAAATACCTGCCCGAAAAATTTCAACTATTTGGAGTAATACTTGGCATTTTTATTATTCCCGTTATTACCTGGTACAGCTTTAAGTTTATCGAAAAGCCATTTATATCCCGCAAAAAAACTATTGGAAAAGCCGCTTAATGTTTTAACGATTGCCACTGGTAAAAAGCTTTATGTTGATATGGCAGTTAACCTGGCGCGCTCATTTTGGTTATGGAATTCGGCCAGCAATATTAATTTTTATTTGGCGACTGACCAACCGCAATTGCTTGCCGAAGATGTAAAAGCTTACGTTAAGATAATTGAAATTCAACATGGTGAGCTTGGCGAAGGTTTTTCACCCAAATTACATCTCGATAAATTAGCGCCCGCAGGGCAAACCCTTTTTATCGACAGCGATTGCCTTATTTACGGAAACATTGAAAATGTTTTCGAGAGATTTGCAGGCCATGCAGTATCGGTAGTTGGCGGTTATATTTCGTCGGGCGAGTGGTTTGGAAATGTAGCTGCTATCTGCAAAAAATTCAATGTAAAACAACTGCCTAAGTTTAACGGTGGGATATATTATCTTGAAAATGACGACAAAGCCGCAGAGGTTTACCAATTAGCCCGGCAGCTTGAAACACAATATGACGAGATTGCCTTTGTGCGACTGCGTAACCGCCCCAATGATGAAGTGATTATTGCCCTTGCAATGGCGCTGAACGACGAAAGCCCGGTAGCTGATGACGGAACAATAATGAGTGACCCACTATCATGCCCCGGCAAATTTTCAACTGATGTTATAAAAGGTAAAACAAGCTTATACAATCCACCCAAACCAAATCCGCTGCACAAGGATTGGTACCCGTTTGAAACGGTACACCCGTTGGTGATACATTTCCTGGGGCATCATTCATTAAGTTACCAGTATAAAAAGGATGCCTACAAATTGCAGGCATTACAACTAAATAAGTTGGGCGGCAATAAAATAGCTGCATTTTTAAATATCGAACTGCCGATGAGAGCAAAAGAATTTTTAAAAAACTTATTCAGGCCGGTTTATAAACTCATTTTTGGTACCCGGGGCATCAAACAATCGGAACGCTTATAACATGAAAAAGAATTTAATTATCGGGGCTGCAACGGGTTATAAGTACGAACCCATGAAGTATTTTTTCACCTCGTTGAAAAAGATAAATTTTGACGGGGACGTAGCCATACTGGTAAGTGATAAAATTGATGAGGATACAAAAAATAACCTGCTGGCCCATGGGGTTATCCTGATTTATATAAAAAGCAGCTCAATTTCGTTCTCCCGGAAATATGCACAATCAAGGCTTTGGAAAATTCATGGCTTACCGCATAAGCTTTTATTTAAGTTGTTAAATACCGGCAAAAATAAATTGAGCAAGCTAAGCAAATATGTAAAAATATTTCACCTGATATCAGGCTCGAGGTATTGTTATTATTATGACTACCTGCTGGCCAATAAGAACAAGTATAAATTTATTTTGACCACCGATGTGCGGGATGTAATTTTCCAGGCTGACCCATTTGCGGCATTGAACGATGATGTTCTACATTTTTACGAACAGGACGATGCCATCAGGAATAATTCTTATACCTCTTACTGGTTAAAGCATGGCTTCGGAAAAAAAGCCCTTGCGGCTGTAATAGACAAAAAAAGCATTTGCTCAGGCACTACTATTGGCTCGATTGACAATATGATGGATTATCTCGAAAAAATGATAATAGTACAAGCACAAATAACCCCAGGAATAACCGGCTTGGGTGGTTTCGACCAGGGGGTGCATAATTATATGATCTATAACAATTATTTCCCCGGGGCGGATGTAATTAAAAACCCAACCGGTGAAGTAGTTACCCTTGAAAACCTTGATACCGTAACCTTGACCGATAACCAGGAGCTTGTTAACCAATACAATAAAGTTATACCAGTGGTACACTTATACGACAGATACCCGGA
The DNA here is from genome assembly GCA_013288235.1 of Bacteroidota bacterium. GTDB lineage: Bacteria > Bacteroidota > Bacteroidia > Sphingobacteriales > Sphingobacteriaceae > Mucilaginibacter. The sequence goes on from JABDCF010000103.1 coordinate 9,382, forward strand.
TTTGAAGCTAAAAGCATTATTATAGACAACATCTATTGATGGATATAAGTATTATAATACCTACTTATAATCGTTTATGGTCGCTCCCAAAGGCGATTGAAAGCTGTAGGGGTACCAAATGCGCTGTCGAGATCATTGTTGTCGACGACGGCAGTACGGATGGTACGTGGGAGTGGCTACAGCAACAAAGTGACATGGTTATTTTGCAACAGCAGCATTGGGGTAAATGCTGGGCCGTAAATAAAGGTTTTGCTATTGCAAAAGGGAAGTACATTAAGTTTTTAGATTCGGACGATAGTATTGCCAAAGGCGCTATTGATGAACAATTTAATATTGCCGAAGAAAACGCAAGTGATATAGTGGTAAGTGGTTATACATTGGTTGATGAAGATAACAACCAATTACAGCAACAACCCTGGGTAGGGTGCGATGATTTTATTGCCCAGCAATTAGGCGAATGTGATAGTTCGCACTACTCGGCCTACTTATTCAAAAAGTCATTTATAAATGATATACCTCACCGGCCTGATTTTGCTTACCGCGACGACAGGCTTTTTGTGATAGAAGCGGCATTGAAAAATCCGAAGGTTAGTATTCACAACAGCTTTGCATTGGTACACACAAGCCATACCAAATCAAAACTACAGCTAAACCAGGGCATGCAGAAAACGGTACAGGATTTTCAGCACCTTAATATTTATAAAAATATCCTTGCGCAATTAGATAGCGAAGGGCAGCTCACGGAACGGAGAAAAAAAGCTTCGGTAAACGCCTTATGGCCGTTGTGCCAGTGGATAGCCCGGCATGATGTTGATGATGCAGCAAGTTTATTTGAATGGATAAAAAAATTAGATCCTGATTTTAAGGTAAAAGAAAAAGGCATAATAGGGTTTTTATACAAAAAGATGGGGGTTAATAATACACACCGGCTGCTTAAAATAAAACGAGGGTTTTGACAATCATATCAAGTTTTAAAAAATGGAATTAAAAGAAAACTCATCCCTTAACCGCTACGAATGGGCGGCAAAAAAAATTGAGGAACTGACCGGCGATCATTTAAAAGCAAAAAACGTCACCTTGTACGATATAGGATCGCGTGATAATATTTTAAAAAAATATATCACCTCGCCTGAAGTTGATTACAAAGCGTTTGACCTTGAACCTTTGGATGCATCAGCGGAGAAATGGGATATTGAGCAACCATTTCCTTATGCACACGCACCTGCACAAATTGTTACCATGCTGGAGATTATCGAGCATTTAAAAAATCCCTGGCTTTGTATGAAAAATGTTTTTGATACGATAGCACCCGGTGGTTTTCTTATTTTAACCACCCCCAACCCCGCCTGGAGCACCAGTCGTTTAAACTTATTAAAAGATGGTTATTTAAGCTGTTTTACACTATCAGACCTTGAACTGAACCACCATGTATTTACTGCATGGCCGCATATTGTGAAAAGGATGCTGAATGATACCGGCTTCGAGATTATAGAGTACAGTACCCTTGATGGAAAAACAACCATTTTCGGCAAAGGGCTTACTGGATTTTCCATACCGCTGAAATTGGTATCGCGCATGGCAAAAAAAACTATTGAAAGTAAAGATGCCGCTTCATGCGGGATGAGTTACGGGATTATTGCCAAACGAATTGGATAAACCGATAAACATATTTTACAGCGAGCCCGACCCCGACCGCTGGTTTAAATACGACCGTTATCCCCGCATGTTGATAAGGAGAATAGTAAGGGGCAAACAAAAACCCGGCGGCGTGGCTACTATTGCCATTAATCTATTGCAAGGCTTCGATAAAATTGGCTTTCCTTATCGTTACAACGATTACGGCTATATCAGCAAACACCCTGAGGAGATTGCCTGCATTATTGGCAAACCGCATCTTGTATTTGAAAAAAAATGGAAAAACCCTATCATATTGGGGGCAGGCATATACTCGCACCCTATTGAATGCGCTGATTTGTTTGAACGTTATCCAAATGTAAAACGCGTACTTGTTCCTGGTGAATGGATGCGGAAAATGTTTGTACCGCTATATGGCGACAAGGTATCATCGTGGCCGGTCGGCATAGATACAGAAAAATGGAAGCCTTACGATAGCGCCAAAACCGTTGATTTTTTGATTTACGATAAAATAAGATGGCAACACCAGCAGCAGGAAGCAGAATTGGTAAACCCGGTCACTAAAACCCTGGATGAGCAAAATCTCAGCTACCATTTTATTAAATATGGGCGATACACGCATGATGAGTTAGCCGAAAAACTTAAAGTTTCAAAAGCGGTAATTTTTCTTTGCGAGCATGAAACGCAGGGACTTGCCTACCAGCAAATATTGGCGACCAATACACCAATTTTAGCCTGGGATAGGGGCGGCTTTTGGCAGGATCCTTATTATTATCCTGATAGGGTAAAATATCAACCGGTAAGCTCAGTGCCTTATTGGGACGAACGCTGCGGGATAAAATTTGCAAATGCGGATGATTTTAAAGGAAAGCTCAAAATATTTTTAGGCAAGTTAACAGAGTTTAAACCGAGGGATTATATCCTCGAAAACCTGACGCTTGAAAAATGTGCGGAAAAATATTTAGAGATATTCAGGGAGGTTGGAACGGAACTGGCATGAGGATATTACTCATTATGGATCCCGGCATACCTGTACCGCCTACCTTATATGGCGGGCATGAAAGGTTGGTTTATTTATTTGCTGAGGAATACCAAAAACTTGGTCATGAAGTTGCCTTACTTGCCGGACCGGGGTCACATTGCAGCGGTAAAACGGTAACATTCGGCACAAATGACCTGGCCCGTTCCAAATGGATCAGGTTTAAAGAGGCCAGGTTTGTTTGGAGGTTCCTGAAAAAAAACAAAAACAATTTTGACCTTATCCACAACTTCGGGCGACTAATTTATTTGCTGCCAGCGCTAAATTATCCTGTAAAAAAAGTAATGACCTATGGCAGGCCGGTAGCCGCAAAAGGCATAAAAATTTTAACAGCACTGCCAAACCGCAATTTAATATTTACCGCGTGCAGTAACTACTGCGTATCAACGGGCAATGTTGCAGGGCATTGGGAAACCGTTTACAACGCCATCGATTTTTCGCAATACCATTTGAATGAAAAGTTGGACGACGATGCGCCTTTGATGTTTTTGGGGCGGCTTGATAAGATAAAAGGTGTGCACACCGCCATAAAGGTTGCCAAAGAAACAGGCCATAAGCTGCTGATTGCCGGCAATATATCGCACACCGCTGATAACTACACCTATTTTAAAACCGAAATAGAGCCTCAATTTGACAATGACCGTATAAAATATTTAGGCGCTTTAAACGATATAGAAAAAAACAAGTATTTACAGCAGGCGAAGGCACTGCTGTTCCCTATTGAGTGGGACGAGCCTTTTGGTATTGTGATGATAGAAGCGATGGCCTGCGGTACACCCGTAATTGCTTTTAAACGGGGCTCGGTACCCGAAGTGGTTGAAAATGGCGTAACAGGTTTTATAGTTACCGATGCCAAACAAATGGAACAAAAAATTGCAGAAACCGATACGATTGGCAGAAGTTTGTGCCGGGAAACAGCCCGGAAAAGGTTTAATGTAAGCGTGATCGCCAGCCATTATCTTAGTTTATTTGGGAATAAATAAAAAAATAGTATTAATAAGTTCGGGCCAGCCATCGCTTAACCCGCGCCTGGTAAAAGAAGCCGATGCTTTAAGCGGTGCTGGCTATGAAGTAACCGTTTTATATGCTTACTGGAATGCCTGGGGCACACAACACGATGAACAATTAGTAAACGGGGAAAAATGGAAGGCCATACGTTTAGGCGGCGACCCGGTAAAAAAACGAATCACCTGGTTTTTTAGTCGGCTGATATATAAGATAAACGGGTATGCCCTGCAAAAAAACGGCAACTACGAATATTACGCCGACCTTGCCATTGCCCGCAGCAGCTATTTTTTGATAAAAGGCGCAAAAAAGCACAAAGCCGATTTGTACATCGCGCATAATTTGGGGGCATTGCCCGCCGTTGCCAAAGCTGCTGCCCGGTACAAAAAGCCATACGGGTTTGATGCAGAAGATTTTCACCGGCAGGAAATTGATTATGATATAAATTCACTCCATTACAAAATTTGCAGCTATCTCGAAGATAAATATCTGCCGGCGGCAAGCTATCTTACAGCCTCAAGTCCGCTTATTGCTGAAAAGTATGCCCTGTTATATAACCGGCCGGTAACTGCCGTGTTAAATGCATTTCCCAAAGCGCCCGCTTTCCCAATCGTTCAAAACACAAATAAGCCGTTAAAACTTTTTTGGTTTTCGCAAACCGTTGGCCCGGGCCGCGGGCTTGAACTTGTAATAAATGCAATTGGGCAAACCAAAGCGATATGTGAGCTGCATTTACTTGGACAACCGGTTAATGGCTATAAACAAGAGCTTTCGCAATTAGCACAAGAGGCAGGCATCGCAAATTATAACCTGTACTTTTACGAGCCGGTGAAAGCAAGTCAGCTATTTAATGTAGCCGCTCAGTTTGACGTTGGGCTGGCATCCGAAACGGGCACATGCCTTAACAGGGATATCTCTTTAACAAATAAGCTGTTCACTTATATTCAATGCGGGCTGGCGGTTGCGGCAAGCAACACAAGCGCACAAAGTGCATTTATAGCGCAATACCCGCAAACAGGGAAAGTATATAACAATGCAAAAGAACTGTCGGCTATTTTAAGTACGTACAACGAAAACAGGGCGCTTTTATATCAAACCAAAAAAGACTCATTTGAAGCCGGGCAAACCCAATTGAACTGGGAAAACGAAAGCCAAAAATTTTTGAATGTTATAGAAGACGTTTTGAACGCGCCAACCCAAAAATGAAAGCAGCCCCCGCAAACAAATGGTTTTACGGTGTAGATAGCATCAGGTTTGTTTTAGCATTTATCGTGATGCTTTCGCATTTTGATAATGTTTATGCAACAGCTTTAAAACATTCACCGCATTTGCTTTTACGGTATATGGGTTACTTTATTGCAAATGCTTTTGACGGTGTTTCTGCTGTTATTGCTTTTTTTATCATATCGGGCTTTGTAATTCATTATCCGAATAAAAATGGGATCCCCAATTTAACCGAATTCTGGATCAGGCGGTTTTTGCGGATACTTATCCCTTTAGCCGTCATACTTATCGCCGGGAGCTGGTTCAATCATCCTGAAAAAACAGTTGTCTGGAGTTTGTATTGTGAATTGATTTATTATGCATTATATCCCTTTTTATCAATGATCAGGTTAAGCTGGAGAAATAAGCTTTTTATAGCATATACAATTTCCGCAGTACTTATTTGTGTGTTGGGATGGGGCGATATAATGTCATTTTTAAAACAAACAAACAGTAATTTTATCGGTAGTTACAGGCCGGGTGCGGGCTATTTTACATGGCTGATTGGCTTACCATGCTGGCTGCTGGGTGTACTGATTGCAGAGAAAATTGACCAGTTAAAAAAAGTTACTTTTAAAACGGTAATGATGTACAGGCTGCTTGTTTTTATAATCAGTTGGTTTTGTATCGTTGGCGAGTTTCACCTGCATTTGAGCTACCTCCTTTCCATGAATATTTTTGCATTGCTGCTCTATAAATGGCTTCAAACGGAGATCGTTTATTTTAAAACAAACCCTTCAAATCCAATCCTCGAAAAAATGGGTAAGTTTTCCTACTCGCTGTATTTGTGCCATCCCCTGCTGTACGTTATTTTGCAACTGTTTATCACTTATAACGTATTTACCTACCCGGTTTTTATATTGCTGACCATCGGGTTTGCTTACGTATTTTATTTAGTGGTAGAAAAGCCCGGCCATAAACTGGCCCGGAAGATTAATACCAAATACAACTTAACCGCTGTTTGAAACGTGTACTTATTATTTCGCCCTATTTCCCCCCGGTAAATACAGCCGATATGCAGCGTGTGCGTATGAGTTTGCCCTATTTTGAAGAAAACGGCTTGCAAGCGGAGGTGATAGCGGTCGACCCCAAATATACCGACCTTCCGCAGGATAAGTTACTCAGTGAAAGCATCCCGGCGGATATTAAAATCCATCTTGTAAAAGCATTACCGAAGGGGTGGACATCAAAAATAGGTTTCGGCAGCATTGCTTACCGCTGCCGGTGGTATATCCGCAAAAAGGTTAATGAGTTGCTAAGAAAAGAGAAGTATGACCTCATCTATTTTTCTACAACGCAATTCCAGGTATGCACTTTAGGCGCTTACTGGAAAAAAAGGTTTAAAATTCCCTATGTAATAGACATGCAGGACCCCTGGCATTCCGAATATTACCGGGATAAACCCAA
>JABDCF010000104.1 GCA_013288235.1 Bacteroidota bacterium
TCAATATCGTCATAAATAATTTACAATTGCCGCGCATGTTTAAACAACTATTTGCGTTAAACACCGTATGAATAACGGTACAAGCGGCCAGGGCTAACGGTATGATAACATTTTATTAAAGGGATGGCGATTACTGATACTACTTACATTATAAATTCAACTGATACCTACAACTTAGAGCTTTTTTTTAACTTATCGCCCGATCTTTTGTGTATTGCCGGGTATGATGGCTATTTTAAAAAGATAAACCCTACGGTATCAAAAACTTTAGGTTACACTAATGAAGAGCTATTTTCAAGCCCGATAGATTCATTTGTTCACCCCGAGGACCGGGACATTACCTCGAAGAAGCGCGAGCGTATTATAGATGATAACGCACTGCTAAACTTTGAGAACAGGTACATAACAAAAAACGGTGAGATAGTCTGGCTTTCATGGACATCGATGCCTATAAAAAGTGAAAGGGTAGTATTTGCTATCGCGAAAGTTATCACTCATAAAAAGAAACTTGATGAAGATAGAAATGCACTGCTTACCAACCTTACAAAGATCAATAACGAACTTAAGCAGTTAACGTATTCCACCTCGCACGACTTGCGGCTACCGGTTAGTAACCTGCTTTCGGTTTTTAACCTTTTGGACACCTCGAAAATCCAGGATGCAGAAACGCTTGAATTTATAGATATGCTGAAAACATCCACTGAAAACTTACGGGATACCTTAAATAGTTATGTTGATGTTTTAAGCCAAAAAAACGTTTTAAACGTTGAAACCCAAATGTTGGATTTGGGTAAATGCCTTGACGTGGTTAGGTATTCGTTGGGGTCGCTTATACAAAATTCAAGGGCCATTATCAGCGTGGATTTTTCTGAATTTACGGAAGTGAAATTTAATAAGGCTTATCTTGAAAGCATATTTCTGAACCTGATCACCAATTCTATCAAATATGCCATGCCGCATCATTTTCCTGTAATTTCAATTTACACAAAATATGAAAAGGGCGTTAAGCAGTTAATTTTTGCCGATGAAGGACAGGGTTTCGATATGGATAAGGTAAAAGACAGGATATTTGGGTTTAACCAAAAATTTCACACCCATATCGATAGTAAAGGCATAGGACTGTACCTGGTACATAACCACATTATTAGTTTAGGCGGCCATATTAGCGTTGAGAGTAAAGTAAATGAAGGCGCCAGGTTCATCATATCCTTTAAGGAGTAATTTCGGATTTCGGATGTTCGTCCCGATAGCTATCGGGATCGGATTTGATTTGATTTTGGATAAAACGCAGGAGCTTTACTAACCAATATTACTTATTGTGCTTAACTTTATGCAGGCTTACCTGCCAATACAGTATGGATATAAACAAAAAAAAATTGCATCGTTTTTGGCCCCTCAAAGCATTTTTCGTTCTGGCTTTATTTTTTATTTCATTAGATGTTATGGCGCAACATAACCAAATGGCAACCTCCCCCATTAACCAAATCCTAAAAAACATACACCCGCCACAATTCAAAAAGGCTATATATAATATCACCTCCTTCGGGGCAGTTGCCGATGGTAAAACAGACACTAAAGCAGTGTTTGACAAGGTGATAAATTTATGTAGCGTCAATGGCGGTGGCCAGGTAACTGTTCCTAAAGGCGTTTATTTTATCGCTGGGCCAATAGTGTTGAAAAGCTACGTAAACCTTCATTTTGAGGATGGCGCCGAACTTGTTTTTTCTTCAGAAGCAAAGGATTATTTACCCGCCGTACTTACTTTATGGGAGGGTACGGAACTGTACAACTATTCACCCCTTTTTTATGCTTACCAATGTTCGGATATAGCAATAACAGGGCATGGGACAGTAAACGGTTCGGCGAGCAAAAACTTTGCTACGTGGCGGCCACAACGGTCGGCAGAGCAAAATAAATTGCGGCAAATGGGCAGCGACGGTACACCGGTTTACCAACGGGTATTTGGCGATGGCTATCATTTGCCACCAGACATGATCCAGTTTTTCGGTTGTAAAAATGTATTGATAGATGGGATCACCATTACCGATGCACCTTATTGGGTCATCCACCCGGTATTATGTAATAATGTTACCGTTCAAAATGTAACCATCAACAGTCACAATTTAAACAACGATGGCTGCGACCCCGAAATGTGCACCAATGTATTGATTCAGCATTGCGACTTTACCACCGGCGATGACGGTATTGCCATAAAAGCCGGCCGCGACCAGGATGGCTGGCGTATAGGCCAGCCTACCGAAAACGTGATCGTGCGCGATTGCGTATTCAATTCAAAAACCAACGGCCTTTGTATTGGCAGCGAAATGTCGGCAGGGGTGAGGAATGTTTATATGTACAACGTTCATATAAGAAAATGTCTGAGCGCCATATACTTTAAATCAAACCTCGACCGGGGTGGGTTTATCGAAAACATACATGTAAATAATGTGCAATGCGATAGCGCCCGCTCGGCATTTATACGTTTCGAAAATAACTATCACGGCTCGCGCGGCGGGCATTATCCAACCAGCTTCAACGGGTTCACTATTGAAAATGTAACCTGCAAACATTCAGGCGAGGTGGGGATTTATGCGGTAGGAGTTGAAGGCAACACGCTTAAAAATATCATCCTGAAAAATGTTGCTGTATTAAATACGCCCGGGGACGAGGTTGTTGCTTTTGCCGAAGAACTAAAGTATTTTGGGGTGGTGATTAATGGGGTAAGGTTAGCAAAGCCCGTGAATACCGGAGTGGTGGCGTTGAAGACGGATTGAAAGGGCTTATATTGAACGGTAAAGATATTTAATAATTTATTTTACTTTAATTATCGCAAAAGGTTAAATTGCATTTATTTAGATAAATTATTTTTCAATCTTCTTTAATGAATATTTTATGGCAAACTGGATAACCTGCGAATATCATGGCGCAAGAAATGGTTTTGGACCTAATAATGGATTACCAATTAATGATAAGCCAATCAATCTTGATTTAGTGGAATCATTTGAGAAGGACGGTGAAACCTCTTTGAAATTTTTCTTTCAGCAGAGCCCGCCAATTGTATGGAATTTTATTAATAGCGACTGCAGAAATTTAGAATTTGAAAGGGCTTTAAATTTGGTAAAAGAAAAGAGCGAAGCACTTAGCTTTTCTTGATGACTCAGTCATGTATATAACGGAAAGCATCTATCACGAAGAAACTTTGCCATGGGAAGCTCACATTCCCAATAACGCGGATAAATTGATTCTTGGAACTTTCCCAACTCGTTCGGATTTAAGGCGGTATGAATTCTTTTATCCTAATATAAGGAATAAGTTCTGGGAAATTTTAGCCAGTCTTCTTTCTTTGTCTCTGATTCACTTTAATGGCAATGAAGCTGTAGAGGAGAGAAAAGATATATTGGATCAATTACATCTTGCCATTACCGATATAGGCCGCAAGATTTTAAGGCAAAATGAAAGCTCGCTTGATAATAACATATTCCCTATAGAATTTACGGACATTTTTAGTTTGTTAGACGAAAACCCGTCGATACAAACCATTATCATAACGAGCAGTACTAAGGGGAACAGTGTGCTGACATGGTTTAAGGCATACTGTGAATTGAATAAAGTTATGCTACCAACAGGAAAAGAAAAAGTCCCTTGGGAAACTTATATTTCTGTCAATCAACGAAAAATTAAAATACTGGTAATATATTCAACTTCTGGCAGTGCCGTAATAGCAAAAGATGTTCTCCGTAAAATGTATAAGGAAGCAATTTTAGAAAACAAAATCGAACCATTGGATCTCTAAATATAATTTGACTGCAAATAAATTTGAGCACGCTTAAAATTAATATTTGGTATATGACCAAGATAACAACCCAATTTGCTAAAATATTGTCAATTAGTTATATTTGTATTGATCATTATGGCAACACAGGTAAAAAAGAAGCATATCCCCAAAGGGGTTAGGTTAGGTTGGACACCTCTGAAAGATGTACAGCCTGTAAAGTTGACACCTGAACTGGTGAAAGGGGAAAGAGTTGCCGCAGATCGCCCAGGTGAACAAAATTCATCCAATACTAAAAATTCATACCTAATTCCTTGACTTTTGATTATCCGGGTTATCCTTTAAAGTTTGTTCAAAAAAAGCCTTGCAGGGATAATAGCGCCCATTTATTTACTTTAATTTACAAATTTTATTCTCCCGTTACGAGGTATCATTATGTCCTTAATGCAGATTATTACGAAGAAAATGTGTTTGCTTTAAAATTTTATGCTAAAAAGGACAGGCGAAGTGACTATAAATATTCGAAGCTGACAAATAAAGGAGATGTTGGCAATATCTTAATTACTTGTCTCAAAGTTATTCCTCTTATTTTGATGGATTACCCCAATGTTTCTTTTGGTTTTGTAGGTTCAAGGACTATTGATAAGGCATCCCGCACTGTTGAGGATTTTAAAAATAACCAGCGGTTCAGGGTGTACAGAAAAATAGTTGAAAAGAAGGTAGGGTTTCACATCTTTGAACATTTTACATATGAATTTATAAGCGGATACCTGCTGATAAATAAGCACGGCCAACAAAGTATTGAAAACAGGCTAAAGGCTATTATCAAAATGTTTGCAGATACGTATCAGGATCTCCCTGGTCTGTAAACTTGTTAAACCCTGCTTTCACGGTTACGCCCTCCGCTCGAATATATGCCCGTTATTACGTAAGACTAAAGGGCTGATTGATATTTTATTATTGGTTTAGTGTTGAAGGCTGAAAGCCTTCAACGTGCCGCGCCACGACTTTAAACGAGGGTAATTATAGAAAACGCCCGTCAAGCTCCAACTGACCGATTCTTCGATTTGTATTTTGGATAATTTGGTCTAATTCTTCTGTACAGGTTTCCAGCAAGGTTACATATTCCTTTATCTCATCTTCTTTAACGGCATCTTTCAGAAGGCCCGTTAACCCTAAAACAGAGCAAACAGGCCGCCGCAATTCGTGCGAATTTGACCATGCAATATCCTGCAACGCAGTATGCTGTGATAACATCACCTCGTAGTTACCAGCCAACTGGCTGTTAAGATGCTTTTCTTTTTGATAAGCTTCCCTGAGTTTTTCTTCGTTCAAAATAATAGCAGTCATATCTGTGGCCATTACCATTGTGCATGGCTGCTGATCGAAAAAAATATCGTGTGTAACTATAGACACCCAAAATAACTCGCCCGATTTTTTGATATGGCGCCATGCGCCCATTTCCTGTGCACCCTGGTGGGCAACTTTTAATGATTCCGCTAACCGTTCATGCTCTTCAGATGGACGGATATCCCATATCGTCATGCCTGAAAATTCGTTTCTGCTAAAGCCATATTTGGCAACTGCCGCATCATTTACCGCTATAAAAACATGGGTATTTTTATGGAACACCCACATCGGGTTTGGGTTCGATTCAAAAAGACTGCGGTATTGTGCTTCGGATATTTTGAGCTGGTATTGCTGTTTTTGGATATTTTTGTAAAGGAAAAAGGCGCTGACCCCGAATAATACTATGTTATTAATCATTCGCAAACATTCCAGGTAAAAATGGGGTATGTCATTTTTAAAAGCGGAAATGAGCACATCACTGCACGATGCCCAACAGAGGCCCGTTATAAATATGATGACGTATATCTTATTTAACTTCATTGCAAAAAATAGGTTGAAAATTGGTCGGTATTTATTTAACTATACGGCGGCTAAAATCAAAGGGTGCCGTGGATAATTTTTTTTACAATTGAATGTTGTTTTGCTATCTTAATTCGTATGCCGGAATGTCTTTTATAACAGGGATTAGATTATCGCTTTTAACGTTTGATTAAGCCTTTTAGACATTGTCCGCGTCAAGGAGATAATCAATAGTAAAAATTGGTACCCCAGACTTTAATTAATAGTTTATAAAAAATGATTTGCTTTAATTAAATTTATTAGTACATTCGATTAATATTTCACACAAATAATATAGCTTTAATTCGTAAAGCTATATGCCTAAAAACACCTTTATCATGATCAGAAAAATTTTAATTTTTGGTCTCGCGGTTTGCATGTGGTCATGTAAGCAAGGAGCCACCACCACCGAAAGTCCAGCAACTTCATCCGACAGTACAAAAACAGCAGACAATGTGCCATTCCCTGATTTTGGGTTTATGGTGCCTGGTTACACGGGCCCTGTGTTTAAACTAAGCCAGGATTATCCTGACAGTTTATCAACCGCGCCCCTGCCTGGATTTTTTAAGATCGATTACAAAAAAGACTGGCGCGCTTACCTTGATTCGGTTAAAGCTTATTGTTTTGCCGGGAATACCGATGTAAACTTTAAGGTTGAATATAATAAGCTACGCAAATGGTACCATATGCCATGGCAGCACTACGGGCCTAATGGCCGCGAAGGCTTTAACGGCTTAACCCAGGAAGCGCCGGTGGCAGCCTACCAGCTTGCTCCAACCCAAACTATAGATACCTCGGGCGCGGTAGCCGTAGGCCTTTATAATGATGTTGCCGGTTACACCATTGGCAAAGTTTGGAAACACCACTATGCGCCTGATAGCTCAAATAACGTGAGCTTTAAAAATGGAGCAGTACTTTTCAAATTATTATTTGTAACGCTACCCGAAGAAAATATTGCACAGCAGGTACCATACCTTCAAAATGGTATTTGGTGGGATGCTTATGCCGCTACCAATTTTAAAAAGCCGCTGGCACGCCACAAGGCAAAAGTGGTTTTAATACAAATGGATATCATGGTGCGTGATGACAATGCGCCCAATGGCTGGGTTTTCGGCAATTTTGAGTATAACGGGTTGTTAAACCACAAAAATAAATGGGATAACCTTATCCCGGTAGGTATTATGTGGGGCGAAGATCCCAAGGATACCACCAACGCATCAAACCCAAAACCAACAAAAACTATCATCAACCCCAAATTGGTTGAAACTATTATTAACCCGGATACCAAAGAACTGCCTGCAACGCATTTGGGATGGAACAGCCGACTTAACGGTCCGGTTGACAACCCGATGAGCTCGTGCTACAGCTGCCACTCAACTGCTGAGTATCCTGAGCTGACACCAATGAGCCCTTTGTTTGTTGATTCATTAAGGGTAAAATATCCACCGGGATCACCGGGCTGGATGCAATGGTTCCAAAATTTGAAATGCGGCGTACCATTTAATACGAATGCCAAATCAATGGACTTTAGCTTACAACTGTCTGCATCTATACAATACTTTAAGCAGTGGAAAGAAACACAGGGTGGTTTATTTTCAGCAGCCTATAAACCAGCAAACAGAACTATGCTGCTAAAAACAACAGTTGGGAGCAAAAAGCCAACCGTTTACCCTGTTGCTTTCCCAACACCTAAATAGTATATTTTCGGGCCTTGCAATCAATTCATAAACCAGCAACCAGGAGTTTAACGTAGCTCCTGATTTTTTGCCTCACCCCGCCTCACGCTGCCCTCTCCGAAGGAGAGGGTTCTAAGAAGACAGTTCTAAAAGTCCTCTCCTTTGGAGAGGATTTAGGTGAGGCCGAACAGCAGCAGAATGTAACTGAAAACTTATAATACAATACCGATTAAACCAAACCTTCTGAAAAATGACAATCCAACGAAGCGAAAAAGATCTATTTCTTGAAATCTCGGTTTACCTTACGGGATTTGATGAGGCCGAACTACAGGGTACAGGCATGGTTAACACCTATTACCAGGCCGTGCTCAGCAACAATACGCAGCCTGATGTTGCTTATTTCTTTGAAATGGTGGCCACCATACTACAACAAAACGAAGGCAATGAGGATGCACTGAACAAAGCCATCTCTATCCACCTGATGCCTGCGTCGGCCTACAGCGGCATGGCCATGAATATTATTAACATGTGGTACACCGGCAATTGGGGCCAAAATGTGGTATCGGGCCAGGCCTATATACAGGGACTGATATGGGATGCGGCAGAAGCACATCCGCCGGGCGCTAAACAGCCGGGTTATGGCTCGTGGGCAATACCCCCTTTGTAGTTTTTAATAATTATTTCCTTATTACTATAATTCTTTATTTATGAAAACCGATAATTATGATGTGGTGGTTGTAGGGTCTGGTATAGCGGGCGCTGTAATTGCCAAAACGCTTACCAATGCCGGTAAAAAAGTGCTCCTGCTGGAGGCTGGCCTGCAGGCGGGAATAGCGCTCGACCCGGAAGAATCCTACAAAACTTACCAGGGCTACCTGGAAACTTTTTACGAAGCGGGAGCAAAAGTGCCAAACTCACCATATCCCGACCTGAAAGACGCACCGTCAATTAATATACTTGATATTGTTAAGCTGCAAAAAAGCAACACACCATCAACCGTTGGCTACCTGGTGCAAAAAGGCCCGGTGCCTTTCGCCAGCGATTGCTTCAGGGGGCCGGGCGGCACAACTTTGCACTGGCTTGGCACAACCCTGCGCATGCTGCCCAATGATTTTAAAATGAAAACAGTTTACAATCAAAATGTAGACTGGCCATTAACCTACGATGAGCTAAAGCCCTATTACGAGATGGCCGAGTTGGAAATAGGCGTATCCGGCGATGTGGAAGAACAAAAATACCCCGATATCCCAAAGGATTTTTTTGGTAAGGATTATGTTTTCCCGATGGAGAAAATACCGCAAAGCTATCTTGATAAAGAGATCGCCAAAAAAACGGATAAATTAAAGGTTACCCTTAACCGTAAGGAGTATGAGCTGAGCTGTATCAGCACACCCCAGGGCAGAAATTCTACACCGAACGAAGATTATAAATATGGTTCGATAGTATGGGACCCATCGAAAAAGAAACTGGCTTTGAAAACCCAGCCCAAAACATATAATCCCGATGGCTCGTTGTGGGACCCATATACCGGGCAGCGCTGCGAAGGGAATGCAAGTTGCGTACCTATTTGCCCTGTGCAGGCCAAATACAATGCGCTTAAAACGCTGAAAAAGGCTACGCTTGAAAACCTGGAAGTTATTACCCAGGCCGTGGCATCTAAAATAAATACCGATGACCATAGCGGAGAAGTTACCGGGATAGAATATAAAATATACAAGCACAAAGGTTCGCCCGAATATACTACCGCTACTGCGACAGGCACCATATATGTACTTGCCGCCAGCGCCATTGAAAATGCCAAAATATTGCTTGCATCAAACGTTGGTAATACCAGCGACCAGGTTGGCCGCAACTTAATGGACCACCTGGTATTGCTCACCTGGGGCCTTACAAAAGAGAAAATATACCCGTACCGTGGGCCTGGTTCAACCACTAACATACCAACCTTCCGAGATGGCGCTTTCAGGAGTGAACACGCCGCATGGATATCGCCGCTTGATAACTGGGGCTGGAGCTGGCCTACATTTTCGCCGGGATCGGACGTTACCAATGCCCTTAATGAAGGTGTATTCGGCAAAGCGTTACGTAACCGGATGAACGACCTGGTAACCCGGCAGTTTTTGCTTCATTTTGAGGTTGAACAAAGCCCGGATGCAGGCAACAGGGTGACCATCGATCCGCAATACCTGGACGCTATTAAGAATTACCGTCCGGTGATCAGCTATGGCGTAAGTGAATATAACCTAAAAGCTTTTGAAGCCTCTAAAACCGTATCAGACCAGATTTTTGCTGCCAACGGCATTGAAGACCATACCGTTTACAACCCGGTAACCGATGCCGATTATGTAACATACAAAGGCCAGGGCTACACTTTCAGAGGGGCGGGGCATATTGTTGGCACGCACCGTATGGGATTTACAAAAGATGATTCGGTGGTTGATAAAAATCAACGCAGCTGGGAACATCCCAATTTATACTTGGTTGGCTGCGGCAATATGCCAACCCTGGGTACGTCAAACCCTACACTTACTATGACTGCCTTAACTTTCCAGGCGGCAGAAAACATCCTTAAACAACTTGAACAATAACAGACATGAAATTAGCATTCAGTCAATCAAATAACCCCCAACGTCAAAAACTGATCAAAGGGTTGCACACCGAGGCCCGCGTTGACACCTATGTAAAAAGCGGCAACGTGCCATTATTGAAGGAAAAGGATTCGTCGATAAAGACATTAGCGCAACTGCATAGCGCTTTTCAAACAGCTATTGAACTGGAACACTCCACTATACCGCCATATTTGGTTGCGTTATATTCTATCAAGGATGGTACCAACCAGGTTGCTACGCAGATAATCAGAAGCGTGGTAATAGAAGAAATGCTGCATATGATACTTGCCGCCAATATCTTAAATGCCATAGGCGGCGAACCAAAGATCAATGCAAAAAACTTCATCCCGGCTTATCCTGGCTCATTGCCCGATAGCGATAAGTCGTTTATCATTAACCTTGAAAAATTTTCGAAAGAAACTATCGATACTTTTTTAAAGATAGAAAAACCCGCCCATACCAATGCCCCGCCAAAAGCAAAGGGCTACCATACCATAGGCCAGTTTTACCAGGCGCTGATGCTCGGCCTTGAGTATGTAAATGATCATACAGAAGGCGGCATTTTTGTAACGGATCCGGAAAAGAAAAAAAGGCAGGTAACGCAGGAACATTACTATGGCAGCGGCGGCGAAATAGTCCCTGTTTATACCATTAAAGAAGCGAGGCTGGCCATAGAAGAAATTGTGGGCCAGGGAGAAGGCATTGATGATACCATTGACGACAGCGACGAAAAATTGTTTGGGCAGGGTATTGAATATGCCCATTATTTCAGGTTTAATGAAATATTACAGGAAAGGATGTATTGCGAAAAGGATACCCCTAAAAGCGGGCCCACCGGCGAAAAAATAGTTGTGGAATGGGATGCCGTGCACAATATGAAACTAAACCCGAAGATAAAAGATTATCAAGGCCAGCCGGAGTTGCATGAACAGGCAAAACAGTTTAACCAAACTTATACTGCGCTGCTTGATAATATCCACCATGCCTGCAATGGAGAGCCTGAGATGTTGATGAAGGGTGTTGGTTTGATGTACCAGCTTAAGTATAAAGCGGTTGAACTGATGAATATCCCCTTTGGCGACACTGGCGAAATGGCCGGGCCAACTTTTGAATTTGAGCAGCCGAAAAAATAGAAACTTAACACTAAACCACAAACAATGTACCCACTTATTTCGATCTGGACTATTTTACCCGGCAAGGAAGCTGAAGCTATTGCCGCACTAAAAGCTGTGGCTTTAAAAGTACAGGCCGAAGAGCCAAATACCCTGGCCTATTTAGTACACACGCCTGATTTTACCCAATACAATTTGCCGATACCGCCCGCAGGACAAGTTGTTTTCTTTGAAATTTATAAAGATCACGATGCTTTTTTATACCACCTGAACGGGCCTGCATTCACTGGCTTTGTAAAACAATACGGCGACCTGTTTTTAAACAGCAACGGCGCACCTTATCTTACCGTTGAAGTGATGACCTTACAGAGTGGGTTTATAAGGCCGGGGACTGTGTAAAGGGCGATTATATTAGGTGAACGAAAAAATGAAATTAAAGCCGTTTAGTTGGATACTAATCCGACAAAAATTATTCACCATGCCGAACTCCCCGGCAATTACATAGGTTATTGTTCGGGTAGGCAACAGTCCGCAAGTAATACTTTACTTTAAACAAAAAAGCACTTACGTTATCGCGTAAGTGCTTTAGTAAAAATCAACCATTTCGCTATAAATAAGTTCGATTTTGAAACTTTCATAAAAGTGGATTTTCTTAAATGGCTCACCCGGCCAATTTTTCAAACTTCTTTAAAAACAGGCCGCTTTACATCCATCACAGTTCGTTCTTAAAGGCATGAAAATGTCATGTTACTGTAAAGACCTTTATTTTTTTAATATAAACATCTGATGTTTAAATATAACATCGTATGTTTGTACTATTAATTTAAGGTTATGAAAAAGGAAAAGCTTTCAGATCAGGTGGTAGCCAGGATTAGGCAGGATATCAAAGAAAACAGGTACAAGGCAGAAGAAAAGATCCCTGCTGAGCCTGAATTGATGAAGATATACGCTGTTGGAAGGTCGTCAGTACGGGAAGCCATTAAAAGCCTGGCAATGGCTGGCGTTTTACAGGTAAAACAGGGCGATGGTACTTATATTAATAAACATGCCGACCAAATGCCCATGGAGCAGCGGCTTAAAAACGCCAGCTTTGAAGAGATTAACGCGGTTCGAAGACTACTGGAAGCCGAGATCGTCAGGCTGGCTGCTGAATTATACACGCCTGATGATTTGGCGGAAATGGAAAAACAACTGGCCGCCCGTAAGCAGGCCATATTAACAGAAGACCGTGCAGCCTGCACTAATGCAGACATTGCCTTCCATATGGCTATTGCCAGGTCAGCCGGAAACAGCGTGCTAACCGGCTTATATCAAAACTTTACACAAACCATCCGTTCATTTTTTTTCCAGCGGGAACTGCAGGGTATTGCCCATTTCGCCATGAGTCATCACCTGCATGAAGACCTTTTTAACGCCATACGCGCCAGGAGGGGAAAAAAGGCGGTTGAAATAATTACATACATTTTGAACAATAATTATTAAGATCATGACTATTCTCACGTTCACTTTATTATTACTGGCCGGCGCCTATTTGGCTGGCCTGGTCGGATCGCTTACCGGATTAGGCGGTGGTGTGGTTCTCATTCCTTTATTGACACTGGTTTTTCACGTAGATATTCGTTACGCCATCGGCGCGGCGCTGCTTGCCTCAATCGCAAATTCGTCGGGTGCCGCAAGCGCCTATGTTAAGGAAGGTATTACTAACATAAGGCTGGGGATGTTCCTGGAAATTGCTACCACCGTTGGTGCGGTGGTTGGCGCGGTTATCGCGGTATTTACGCCTACAAATACCATCGCCATATTATTCGGCAGTATCCTGCTGTTTTCAGCAGGAATGACGTTACGGAAAAAGAACCAGGAAGCATTACCGGTTGGCAGCGCCACCGCAAATAAACTTAAGCTCAACAGTAGTTATCCTACCAAAGCTGGCGAAGTAAGCTATCATCTGAAAAATGTAGGCGCGGGATTTTCTATAATGACCGTGGCCGGAATTTTCTCGGGGCTGTTAGGTATTGGTTCGGGTGCGCTCAAAGTACTGGCAATGGATTCAACCATGCATATTCCTTTTAAGGTAAGCACTACCACCAGTAACTTCATGATCGGCGTAACCGCTGCCGCCAGCGCCGTGGTTTACCTGCAAAGGGGATATATGGATGCATGCATTGCATTTCCTGTAGTACTGGGTGTGTTAGCCGGCGCATTTACCGGCTCAAAACTGTTATCACGGATAGACGCGCGGGTATTAAAATATATCTTTTGTACAGCTATTGCATTTGTAGCGATAGAAATGATATACAACGGCTACAATCATAAATTTTAAATCTCATTCCATGAAAAAGATAATTTCAAAAATACACCTCGCCGATCATGATATCGAACAATTCATAGGCCTTCAACTCAGATTTGGCGTATTGCTTTCCAGCTTCATCGTGCTGATGGGAGGCATACTGTACCTTATGCAATCGGGAAGTATGCCATTACCGCACTACCAGCTGTTTATCGGTCAAAAAGCCGGACTAACTACGGGCAGGGAAATCTGGCATAGCGTAACCGGCATGGAAGCAAAAGGCATTATTCAATTTGGCGTAATAGTACTGATTGCGACGCCCATACTGCGCATACTATTCTCTTTAATAGGTTTTATTTTCGAAAAAGACCGCCTTTATATAGGTATCACGATGGTTGTATTATCGGTAATGATGATCAGCATATTCGGCGGTTTAAAAGTTTAACATTTAATGCTATATATTATGAAAAACACATCAAAAAGCATCACCCGGGTGATGATGGTGGCCGGCAGCATTGTATTTGCCGCTCTATTTACTTCCCCTGTGCAAGCACAACAGCCTGCGCCTATTAAAAATATCGTATTAGTACACGGCGCATTTGTAGACGGTTCTGGATGGAAACCAGTTTACGATATTCTGGTAGGTAAAGGATATCATGTGAGCGTTGTACAACAACCTTTAACCTCTTTCGATGCAGATTTAGCAGCTGTAAAGCGGATATTGAGTCTTCAGGACGGGCCTTGTATTTTAGTTGGTCATAGCTATGGTGGTGGTTTGATAACCGAAGCAGGCAACGACCCGCATGTGGCAGGGCTGGTTTATATTGCTGCCCACGCTCCCGATAAAGGAGAATCAGAAGCAGACAACGGTAAACGAATGCCTCCGGCTTACAAATCCCTGCAAAAGCCGGCTAATGGTTTCGACTATATTGACCCGGCACAGTTTCCGGCAGATTTCGCGGGCGACCTTCCCATCAAGCAAGCGGTATTTATGGCAAACGCGCAGATGCCTACTGCAGACGGTGTATTCCATGCCGCAATTCAAAATCCCGCCTGGCGAACAAAGCCCAGCTGGTATATGGTAGCCAAAGCCGACCGGATCATTAACCCAGACCTGGAACGGATGTATGCGAAACGGGCGGGTAGCCACACCGTAGAAATTGAGGGCGCAAGTCATTCCGTATTTGAATCACACCCTAAAGAGGTTGCCCGTTTAATTATAGACGCTGCAAATGGTGTCTTAAAATAATCACATCACCATATCATTGAACAGGAATTATGAAACGCGTATCTGTTATTATCATCGTTTTCCTTTCCTCCCTGGCACCACTTATCAGTTGCAACCAGGAAAGCGGCAATAAAAAATTACAACATAAAATCGACAGCCTCCAGGCGGAAATCGTTAAAGCTTATGTACCTGGAACGGGGGAAATTATGAGCAATATTGTTCAGCCCCATCATTATAAGCTCTGGCTTGCCGGTGAAAACAAAAACTGGGAACTGGCAAAATATGAAAGTCATTTGTTGGCTGGTGGTTTTAAACGAATCCAAAAATATCATAGGGGAACCACCGAGGCAACGGCCGTGCCAATGATCTATCCGCAGTTGGACGCTATTGACCTGGCGATCAGGCAGCATGACCAAAAACAGTTCGACAGTAGTTTTGTACTACTGACCGGCGCCTGTAATACCTGTCACCAGGCTACAAATTATGGCTTTAATGTGATCACTGTTCCTGGGGTAAAAAGCGGCTTCGAAAACCAGAAATTTTAAATCAATGGACTGATCTGTGCCCGTAACAAAGCTGAAGCCACCTTCATTCGGGGGAAACGTGACGTCATCCGACAATTATAGTGTTTTGTGCAAATAATTTAACCCACTTTGACAAGTGGGTTAGATTATTGCAATATGCGACTCGCCGAAGGTGAATCCAATAAAATCCCTGAATAATGTCTTTTAGGCGCTTTCTTTAATCGCTAATTTTGCTACTGAATAGTTGCTAAAACCCTTTTTTTTATGAATATGAATTATTAATTTAGCTCCTAATAAGGGAAGGCCATCTTCCTGTTTATATCTAATCCTTAATATCACAAAAATGCAAAACAATTTCGAACGCTTCCTTAAGCCCGTATTTCAAAAAGCTGAAATTGCCAGGTTACAAAGCACCGGGGAAAAAGCAACAGCACATGCACTTTATCAAGCTG
>JABDCF010000105.1 GCA_013288235.1 Bacteroidota bacterium
ACAGGCCCTGGACGATGCCACGTATTATGGCGCCCGCCAGCGGAAGATACAGGTTAGCGCCATATTGCCTGTAATAGCCAGCGAACGCATAAACTCCGTTGAGGGGCAACGGCGCGTTTTGTTTTTTTATGCCTCGTTACTTACGGTTTTGGCTGTTATAGTGGTGGCATTTGCGGTCATTATTTACAAACAACTGCGCAAATTAAGGGTAGCAGACAAAGTGATCCTGGAAACCAACCATAACCTCCAGGAAAGTATTAACAAACTAAACGAGGCAAATAAAATAAAAGTATATCGGGTATTATTTTAACCTGATATCCGAGTATATCAATAAGCTGGATAAGTTTAAGCGGTCGGTTGATAATAAACTCACTACCAAACGGTTTGAGGACATCCGCATCCTGGTAAATAACATCAACCTAACTAAAGAACGTGAAGAGCTGTTTATAAATTTCGACAGGGCTTTCTTAAAGATATTCCCAAATTTTGTGAATAGCTATAATGCCCTTTTCAGCGAAGAAAATCATGTTAAGCTACTACCTAACCAACTGATGAATACCGATCTGCGGATATTTGCCCTGGTAAGGCTTGGTATTAATGATACAGAAAAGATCTCCCATATATTGGAGTATTCCGTTAACACTATATACAACTATAAAGCCCGCATAAAAGCCAAATCGCTGATCTCCAATGATGAGTTTGAGCATGCAATTATGGAGATAAAGGCGGTGTAAGTTAATTAATTAGAGACCGGTTAATTGGAGACTAGTGTCAACCATGAAATGACGTTTAATCCTTAGTCGAAAGTCTTGATTCTTAAATCGGAGGAGCTCAAAAGTATTGATAAAAATAAAACTTTAATTTTCCGCCGGTTAAAACATTTAACGGGCAGCAATACAAGCGTTCCATTTTTTCACACGGAACACCCGGAACATTGTGAAACACGCTCATTATCAGCATTTTTCATTTTTAATAAATAATGAAATTTACATAAGTATCTGATAATCAATTAATATAAAATTTGATTTTTCGAGATGTCAATACAATTGACTGGTAATCAATAGTTTAACATTTTAAGACCGACCTTCTACAACAACTCCGTCGCCAAATTAGCCAATTCGCTACGCTCCCCTTTCTGAAGGGTGATATGTGCGTACAGCGGGTGGCCTTTTGCTTTATCGATCAGGTAGCTAAGGCCGTTACTTTCTGCATCAAGGTATGGGGTATCTATCTGGTAAATATCCCCGGTAAAAACAAACTTACTGTTTTCGCCTGCGCGGGATATGATGGTTTTTACTTCGTGCGGGGTTAGGTTTTGCGCTTCGTCAACTATAAAAAATATTTTACTCAGGGTACGGCCGCGGATAAAGGCCAGCGGGGCAATGGATATTTTATCATTGGTTACCAGTTCGTCAATTTTGGCCTGCATTTTTTCATCATCGGCAAACTGGTCTTTTATAAATTTAAGGTTGTCCCAAATGGGCGCCATATAAGGGTCTATCTTTGATTTAATGTCGCCGGGCAAAAAGCCTATGTCTTTATTGCTCAGCGGAACAATGGGCCTGGTTACATAAATTTGCCGGTAGTGTTTGCGCTGCTCTAAAGCGCCTGCCAATGCCAACAGGGTTTTCCCCGTGCCCGCGTTGCCTTGTATGGTCACTAATTTAATATCAGGGTGCAATAAGGCATGTATAGCAAACGCCTGCTCCATATTGCGCGGAAAAATATTAAAAACAGGTTGCTCCGTTACTTTTTCCAGTTCGGCTTTTTGCGAATTATAAAAAACCGATACAGATGCTTTTTTGCCGTTTAAAGTATAAAAATGATTGCTGGTATGCGGCTGCATTTCAAAACTATCGGCCGATAAACTTTCTTCTTTATTCAGCTGGCCGATCAGTTTTTCCGGAATTTTATCAATAGTGGTTTCGCCGGTGTATAGTTCAGCAAGGTTTTTAATTTTGCCGGTCTCATAATCTTCCGAATGCAGGTTTAATGATTTTGCTTTTAACCGCAGGCAAATATCTTTTGATACGAGTACTACCTTTTTATCGGGATGTTCTTCCTGCAAGCCCAAAGCGGCGTTTAAAATACGGTGGTCTACCTTATCTGAGCCGAAAATTGCCTCGGCGTCTGCGGTGGCGGATTTCGTATCCATTATTACCTTAAAATTACCTTTGCCTTTACCATTCAAAGGTCGCCAGTGGTTTACAAGGTGATTGTGCGAAAGGTCATCCATCAGCCTGATAAAGCTGCGGGCTTCGAAATTGCGGGTATCATTCCCGCTTTTCATATTGTCGAGTTCTTCCAGTACCTGTATGGGTATGGCTACGTCATGTTCCTGGAAATTTTCGAAGGCGTTATGATCGTATAAGATCACCGAGGTATCTAAAACAAATATTTTTGCCCGTCCGTTCTGCTTACTTTTGCCTTCCTTGCTCATGAAAGGCTAAATTAACGATTGAAAAACGGATTTCATAAACCGGCGAAAAAAAACCTGTAAAAGCGAAAACGGGAGCCTCCTCTTGCGATTCGAACTCCCGTTTCCTGACCCTCTGCCTGACCGTAGCCATTCAGCTGGCACCAAGTTTTGTGTATATCGACCGATCTGCTATTCTGTTACCCTTGCGGGCATTGATCCTTTCAGTTCATTAGCGGCTGCATGCTTTTCTCCGTAAAAAATTGCATTCCCCTTCTAATCCTTGTTGTAGTACTCCTTCTTTTTTCTGAAGCTCTCGCCTCTTCTTTTTCCGGTTTAACTCAGGTACTTCCGTGATCTTTAGTTTGTCCGAGGACTCGCCCGATTCAGTTCTGTGATCCTGTAAGGTGTCAAAGTACGTCGTTCTTGATGATTCTAATATAGGGCGGATATCAATATTTGTCAAGGTTTTTTTTTATTTTTTATTAACACGTTTTTAACAATTTTATACCATACTTTTTATGGTCGATATATAGTATTATCGGATATATTTTGAGGATTTTTACAGGGTTGTTAACATCATAGTTATTCACAAAAACTCTCTAAATTTGATTTCTGCCATGAACGTAAAATTCTTAAAATACGTATTTCTTCGATTTTCTTTAAAAAAAGCCAGCGGATTTTTGTTCAAAACCGCTGGTTTAATCACAAATTTTTAAACTTCTAAATAATAAAACTTCTTTAAATATTTTAAAAACTTGTTAATGATAAAGATTTCCGTTAAATATGTACATCAAACAACCAGCCATTAAACCACATTTATGAAACGCAGTTATTACATCGTAGCATTAATAATGCTCACGTTCTTCGTTATTTCCTTTTTAACAAATATCATAGGGCCTTTAAACCCCGAGTTTATTAAGGATTTTAAATTAAGTACCGGGTTGGCTGGTGTACTGCCGTTTGCTTTTTTTATAGCTTACGGCGTGATGTCGATCCCATCAAGCATGCTGGTGCAGAAATATAACGAGAAAGTTATTATGACGGCTGCCTTTGTAGTTGCTTTTTTAGGGGCATTGCTATTGGCTGCCGTGCCTAATTATCTAACAGCCATTTTATCGCTATTTTTAATAGGTTGCGGAATGGCAATGCTACAGGTAGTCATCAACCCATTGCTACGGACAGCCGGCGGCGAAGAAAATTATGCGTTTACATCGGTATTGGCGCAGCTTATATTTGGCGGCGCATCTTTTATAAGCCCGTTTGTTTATTCATATTTAATTTTAAACCTGGCCAACGGAAACCACTCGGGTATTTTTTCAATATTACAGCCTATAGTACCGCATAACCTGCTTTGGATATCATTGTACTGGCTTTTTACAGTTATCTGCCTTTGTATGTTTGTAATTATGCTGGCATCAAAATTTCCGAAAGTTGAATTAAATGAGGATGAAAAGGCCGGCCCCTGGGCAACGCATGTAATGCTTTTTAAAAGGCCTGTAGTGATCTTATATTTTATAGCCTTATTCTGTTATGTAGGGACAGAACAGGGGGTATCGTATTGGATGTCCGAATTTTTGTTTAGATACCATCATTTCAATTCCGATACAACCGGTGCACATGCTGTAGGTTATTTTTGGGGACTTATGACTGCCGGTGGCGTTTTAGGTTTGTTGCTTTTAAAAATTATGGACAGCCGCAGGCTACTTGTGATGTTTACCATACCGGCCATCATTTTTTTAACTTTGGGCCTATTTGGCAACGCGCAAATTTCATTGTATTCATTCCCGATTGTTGGTTTCTTTATGTCGGTAATGTATCCTATCATATTTTCACTTGCTTTAAGCTCGGTTGATGAGCACCACGGCTCTTTTGCAGGTATATTGGTAACAGGTATCATCGGCGGGGCGGTTGTACAGCTGCTTATCGGCGGTCTTGGCGACCTCATCGGGCTGCGCGCCGCCATGATGTTCCTTTACATTACCTTTGGTTACATGTTGAGCATTGGCTTTTGGGCCAAACCGCTTGTTACCAATAAAACTATATTTGATACTAAAGACAAAGTTTAAATGGACAAGATAAAAATTATAGGCATCGACCTGGGCGCTACAAATATCCGTGGTGCTGTTGTTGCAGATGAGAAAATATCCGAAATTATATCGAGGCGTATTCAAACCAAAGGCACAGAAGAGCAAGTGTTGGAAGATGTATACTCCCTGATTGATGCCCTGATAGATAAAGATATAAAGGCAATAGGTATAGGCGTGCCGAGCGTGGTCGATGTAAAACTGGGTATTGTTTATGATGTAATACATATCCCGTCATGGAAGGAAGTCCATTTAAAAGAATTGCTGGAAACCCGCTATCGTATCCCGGTTTTTGTAAATAACGATGCAAACTGCTTTGCCCTTGGCGAACATTATTTTGGAAAAGGCAAAGACGCAGTGGATATGATCGGTTTAACCATAGGTACTGGCCTCGGCGCCGGCGTTATCATCAATAACCATTTATACGCGGGCCGAAACTGCGGCGCTGGTGAATTTGGTATGGTTGACTACCTCAACCATAACTATGAATATTATAGCAGTGGGTCGTTTTTTCAGAATGTTTACGGGCTGAATGGTGAGGAAGTATTTAAAAACGCTAAAAACGGCGATGAACATGCTTTAAAGCTGTACGCCGAGCTGGGCAAACACCTGGGCAATGCTATAAAAATGATTATGTACACCTATGATACCGAACTGATAATTTTGGGCGGCTCAGTACAACTGGCTTTTGATTTTTTTGAAAAAGCCATGTGGGAACGCATCAAAACATTCGAGTTCCCTAAAAGTATTGAGCACCTGCAGATAAAAACATCCGCATTGGAAAATAGCGGGATATTGGGTGCGGCGGCTTTGTATTACGATGCGAAAGAGTAGACAGCAATTATCAGGCAAAAATGTCAATAGAAGAACTACATGTTAGATTAGAGGGTAACGTATTTACAAATGACGATGCTATTAAAGTTAAGCTTTTGTTGGAAGCTATCAACGATTGGCCTGATCCCGCAGACACATTAAATGAGTATTTAGAAAAACTACAGATTGAATTTGGATGCAACGATATAACCTATAATGTTATAGATAAATTGAGTTCAAAGCTAAATCCCGCGACCCATGCCTGGAAAATGGAGTCTTGTGGAACAGTTAGGTTGATGATGCAACAATCCAATTATAAATCATTAAACGAAATAATCTCTTACCTGGAGAATTACAAAGTGCATTAAATACTTCTCTATAAAATAATCATTCATACCCTACAGGACATCCAAGTTATAGCTTCGAAAAATAGCGGAATATTGGGTGCTGCCGCTTTGTATTATGATGCCAGATAGTCCGATGGCTGCATT
This sequence comes from Bacteroidota bacterium, assembly GCA_013288235.1. Lineage (GTDB taxonomy): Bacteria > Bacteroidota > Bacteroidia > Sphingobacteriales > Sphingobacteriaceae > Mucilaginibacter. Next base: position 5,808 of record JABDCF010000105.1, read on the forward strand.
TTATTCGGGATGGCTTATACATCATTATAATTATAAAATAAATCTGCCCTGTTACGCAACTAAATATCCTGTTCTACGTAAAAAACCCAAAAAACAATAGTAAAAATCTGAAGCATGGACATCTTAATTACCTTTGTAAAATTCTTAATGTGCCTGGCAGCTATTTTGTTCCTGGGAGTTCTGTTTTTCAGCTACATAAAGTACCTGAAAAGGACCTATTTCCCAAAATGGAAATTCCCTGACTATATTAGCGTTGGTTATGCCGAGTATTTGTACAAGAAATATGTGGCCAAATACCTTGATAAATATTTAAAAAAAAGCGTTAAGTAATACCAGGAGTATTATTTAACAACAATTCGAACAACTTAAGGTCGAGCCAACGGCCGAACTTATACCCTACTTCTTTTAAATAGGCAACTTCCTCAAAACCGAGGGAACGGTGAAGGTTTATGCTTATTTGATTATCGGCGCTGATACCGGCAATTACGGCATGCACATTCATCTCACGTGCGCGGTCAATAAGTGACTGTACCAATAGCTTGCTGATGCCTTTACCCCGGAACGGGCCATCAACGTAAACTGATATTTCCACGGTATACTTATAACCAGCCCCTGCCCTGAAGTGCCCAAAACTGCTGAAACCAGCCACCTCTCCATCCGTATCGGCAACAAATACCGGAAACTTGTTTTTCATCCTGTCATTATACCAGTCCTTGCGCATTTGCAACGTATGCGGCTGCTCACTATAAACAGCCGTGGTATTCAGGATAGCATAATTGTAAATATCAAGGATGGCGCTGAGGTCACCCTCGTGCGCATCGCGTATAGTTATACCATTATCACCCATAGATTTTATTAAAGCAAAACACCCTTTAACATAAGCCAAAGGGTGCTGAATATTGTTATTGTTTGGTTGGGACACCAGGAGGCGGTCCGCCTGGGCCAGGTCCACCCGGACGAGGGCCGCCCGGACCTTCAGGAATCTTAGTTTCGGGATGTGAAGCGCCGCGATGGCAAGTATAACAGTTTACACCTGATTGCATCATCATACCCAATGAATCCTTTTTCGCCTCAAAATATTTCGAGTTTATTTTGTTCATCATCTTGAACATATGGCGTGCCATTTCCTTTTCAGGCTTGGCATCACTTGGAAAATCCAATCCTTTACCGTCGGCGTTAGCTGCATGGCAAAAATCACAACGAACACCTAAAGAAACCGACCATTCGTGCATTATATGGTGTATTTGGCGTTCAGTTATTTTTTTTGGTAATACTTTAAGATTTTTAGGGGCGTCATCATCCGGGGCCATCGATGTTAAAGCTACTATAGTTACTATAGCAGACAAACTAAGCGCAATTGCTATTTTTTTGTTGATAAGCATAATGTCATGATTAAGCCAACTAAATTATAATATTTATCTGACTGTTTCAACAAATAAAAGATAATTGGCAAATGATTTGGTAATTTTTTGGTTACAAGCTGGCTACAAGGTAAAATAAAATAAAAATAAATTTGCTTTATTACGAAACAATCGTAGATTTACGAAATAATCGTAGAAACAATGGAAAAACTATCACAACAAGAAGAGGAGGCCATGCAGGCAGTATGGCAATTTGGAACAGGTTTTATAAAAGACTTTCTCGACCTGATTAATGAGCCAAAGCCGCCTTATACCACCCTCGCATCAACCATAAAAAACCTGGAGCGCAAAGATTTTGTAAAAAGTGAAAAGATGGGCAATTCATTCAGGTATTCCCCCGCCATACAGGAGGAAGAATATAAAAAGAAGTTTATGAGCGGTTTTGTGAGTGATTATTTCCAAAACTCATATAAAGACCTGGTTACCTTTTTCGCCAATGAAAAAAAGATCAGCGCAAGCGATTTAAAAGAGATCATTAAACTTATTGAAAACCATAAATCTTGAAAGCCATGCCAGTATTATTTGTTTTTTTACTAAAAGTAAACATCGCCCTGCTGGTATTTTGTGCAGGTTACTATTTTGTGCTCAGGCGCCTTACCTTTTATGCGCTTAACCGCATTTATTTGGTAACAGCAATTTTGTTTGCATCTGTTTACCCGCAAATAAACCTTTCCGGTTTTTTTCAGCAGCATCAGCAAATAGGAAAGCCGGTACAAGCTATGGTTTTTACCTTAAAGGCCCCGGCAAGTGCTTTTATAAAACCATTTGAACAGCCAAATTACTGGCAATGGGCCGAAATGATTTTTTGGGCAGGTGCAGCCTTGTTTGCGTTGCGTTTGCTGGTGCAGCTATTTTCTTTATTCAGGATATACCGCAATTCAACAGCAGCACATATTTATGGGCATCACGTAAGAGTAATTGACGGCAATGGGGGGCCTTTCTCTTTTTGGAAAAGCATTTATGTTAACCCTGCATCGCATGAACCTGCCGACCTGAAATCGATATTACAGCATGAGCAGGTACACGTAAACGAATGGCACACGCTGGATATCCTGATAGCCGAATTAAGCACTGTATTTTACTGGTTTAACCCCGGAATTTGGCTGATGAAAAAGGCCATCCGCGAAAACATTGAATTTATAACCGATAATAAAATATTAAAAAACGGTGCCGATACCAAACAGTACCAGTATAGCCTGGTAAACGTAAGTTTTGCCGCCGCCCCGCAGGGTATTGTAAACCATTTTAACATATCAACCATTAAAAAAAGAATAATCATGATGAACGCAAAAAGATCTTCGAAGATAAAATTGACCCGCTATGCATTGTTGGTGCCGGCAGTGGTTGCATTGTTGCTGGTATTCAGTATATCAAAGGCAGCGTTTACTACAAAAAACAACGGCGCAAGCCCCCGTCTGCTAAGCCATATTAAAACGGGTATTACGCTAACTGTTAAAAATATTACAGCAACTATCAAAACCAATTTAGCACCTGTAAAAAACAAGACTGTAACCGCAAAGGTGCTTGATACTATAAAAAAAGGCAGTTTCTTTTTAAGCACATCACATCACTCTGACTCGCTAAACTATGTGATAAATGGGGCAAAAGCGACCATGGCTGATTTTAAAGCGCTTGATCCAAAAGATATATACAGCTTAGAGATGATGCAGGCCAAAGCGGCGAAAAAGGTATACGATGGCATAAATAATAATAACGAGGTGCTGTTTATAACTACAAATGACTCGGAAGCAGGCAAAAAATTCAAAGAAAAAGTAGACCATATGTATACTGTCAATGGCGGCAATGGCGTTGGTGCAGTCAGCGTAGGCGGATTTTCAACGAGTGGTAGTGGTGCAACATCAACTTCGGTATCTTCATGGAGCAATTCAAGCGACAGCACTGAAGCAAATACGGCAGTTGCCGGATCGGGTGTTATTGCCGTTGAAACTGCCCCTAATGTTTACACATTTAAAGTACGGCCTAAGCTATCGCGTAACGTAAAAATTGACTCAATGTGGGTTAATGGTAAAGGGGTAAAACTGAGAAAAGGTATGCCTGTAGTGTTTAACTACCGGACATCAGACTCTCTTAAAACCGTAGTTTTTGCGAATGTCCATAAATACAATAACTCCTTTACAACTAAAGCTTTTAAGGTAACCACATCAAATTCAATTGACGACAACAGTATCAACTACCTTTCTGATAAATTGATACTGATCGATGGCAAAGAGGCGTCAAAAGAAGATATGAAAAAACTGCGGGTTGCCGATATAAAAAGTATTAGCATCAACAACAGCGCTGATGCAACCGCAAAATATGGCGATAAAGCTAAAAACGGAGTAGTAAGTATAGCTACTAAGTAAATGGTTTTAGGTGAGAGGTTGATTAAGTGAGTTGTTTGTTAACGGATCAGTTAATAGTTAAACAGGTTTCGTAGCAACTATAAACTTAATCAACCATTTTGAAAGCCGGGATATGAAATTTTAAGAACCATTTATCTCAACAACCCCAATATAAATAAATTGATACTCCAGTAAACCAGCTGAACGGCCGTCATAAAACCAAAAAGCTTTTCCAGGTGATGGATGCCATCACTTTTGTCCCAAATGGCATAGCTGATAGCCGCGGCAAATAAAACGCAAACAAAAACAAGCGAAACTGTCTCCCATAGTTTAGCAGAGGTGGTTTTATCTTTGACTTTATTCCATATAGGTATCACAATTAACAACTGGGTTAATACAGATACCGTAAACAGCAATGGCAGCAAGTATCTATAAAACGACATAAAAGCCAGCAGGTTCCCCTCTCCCATTTCATCTATCCGTAACGAAAAATAAAAGCTGCTGTACCTCACCATTAAAAAGTAGATGGCAAAGCCGGTAAATGGGGGCAAAATAATTTTTAGCAGCTTTTTCATTTTATGGTTGATTTTGAGTGAAAGCTTTTTGACTGCCGGATTACCGGTAAGTAAATTCACAATATCAATTTGATTTGAATTTTTGCGGTTTTAAATGCTTAATGTATGATCTGTCTAAAAGGTATAATGTTATGATATTTAAAATGCTGTAAGCAATAACAAACGCGCTCATTAATAAACCCGAATTGATTAAGTTATCCAGGTTAGTTTGATTATTGTTTAGGGCAGACTGGTTTGCCCATACTAAATAGCCAAGTAATGCACCCAAAATAACCGAAAAAATTATGCCAATGCCCAACGATGATAAAAGCACCCTGCGGTACTTCCAACATATCCTGTTCCATGCAGGGATTATAATTAGCCCCTGGACAAGCAAAAGGATAAGAAATGCGACCGGGACAAGGATATAATCAAACGCTTGCGAGCCTTCCATTGCGAATTTCCCGGCCTTATCAAGATCAATGGGATTCAATAACGAATCAATTTCGATGCATAAAAATGGCACATTCAGCCCGATCAAAACAGGTAAAAACAATTTTGCTAATCTTTTACCAAAGCTTTGACGTGGCTTCTCTATATGCATATCTTACATCAAACCTGGTTTTAATTAAACACCTTTACAATATCAACAAAATCACGTGATTTTAATGATGCGCCGCCTATGAGGCCACCGTCAATATCATGTTGAGCAAATAACTCCGGTGCGTTTTTTGGGGTACAGCTGCCACCGTATAAAATGGTGGTGTTATCAGCTACCTGCTGGTTGTATTTTGCAGCTACTTCCTTGCGGATAAAGGCATGTATTTCCTGTGCCTGGTCGGATGATGCAGTTACGCCCGTACCAATAGCCCAAACAGGCTCGTAAGCTAAAACCAGGTGTGCAAATTGTGCCTCATCCAAATGAAAAACACCTTCAGCAAGCTGGCTTTTTATAATATCAAAATGCTCGTTAGCTTCACGTTCCTGTAAAGTTTCGCCGATGCAAAAAATAGGTTTTAGGCCGTGTTTTAAAGCAGTATCAGTTTTTTTAGCCAGCAATTCATTGCTTTCGCCAAAATACTGGCGGCGTTCCGAGTGGCCTAAAATAACATAGGTGGCGCCCACCGAATGGATCATTTTTGCAGATACTTCGCCGGTATAAGCGCCTGATTCTGCCTGGTGGGCATTCTGAGCACCTACTGCAACTTTAGCATAGCCTTTTGCCAGTTGCACAAGGCTGTGTAAATGTATAAACGGACTACAAACAACTGCCTCCTGGTGGCCGGTTACTTCGTCGCGCACCATATTTATAACTTCCGAAAACAAACTTAAACCTTCATTATAATCAAGGTTCATTTTCCAGTTTCCGGCGACAATTTTTTTTCTCATTTTAATTAATTAGTTGATTGGGTTTATTAAGTTTTTTTATCGTAGAGACGCAATACTTGCGTCTCTGAATTGTTTAAGAATGAATGGCAAATGTGGGGGTACAAAATCCAGGCATTGTTCAGAGACGCAAAGTATTGCGTCTCTACAGCACCTAAAACCTCCTGTGCCCCTCCGTCAATTCAAACACCTTCTTTAAAATTTCCTGCTCATTTTCATCAAAAGTACGGTGATCACGGCGGGCGAAAACTTTCCCGGCGGTTTCAAACATTTTTTTCAATGAATATACTTCATACCCCTGTGCGCCACCCCACGAAAAATCGGGCACAAAATTACGCGGGAAACCTGCGCCGAAAACGTTAGCGCTTACCCCTACCACGGTGCCTGTATTAAACATGGTATTTATAGCACATTTGGCATGGTCGGCCATAATTAAGCCGCAAAATTGCAGCCCTGTTTTACGGAAACGCTGCGTAGTATAATCCCATAGCTTTACGTCGTCGTAGTTGTTTTTAAGGTTCGAGTTGTTTGAGTCTGCGCCGATATTGCACCATTCGCCCAATACGGCATTGCCAAGGTAACCCTCGTGCCCTTTCGACGAATAGCCCCAGATCACTGCATTGTTCAGTTCGCCGCCAACCCTTGAATACGGGCCAACGGTGGTAGCGCCATATATTTTTGTGCCCATTTTAACCTGCGAATGCTCGCAAATAGCAAACGCCCCGCGGATATGCGTTCCTTCCCAAATTTCGGTATTGTTTGCCAGGTAAATAGGCCCGTTGGTGGTGTTAAAGGTTGAGCATTCGGCAATGGCGCCTTCCTCGGCAAAAAAATCGTTGCCGATAATGGTATTGGTTGCGCTGATAGTCGCGCTTGTGCGGCCTTCGGTAAGCAATTTAAAATCTTTACGCAGTTCGGTATCATTTTTCCTGAAAATATCTTCGGGATAAGTTATAACAACTGGGTCGTGTTCCAGCTCAATTGTGCGGTCAAATTCGCCTTGTGGATCAAAATCAAGGGCGTCTTTTTCATTTAACTTTACCGCCACCAATTTGCCATTGTATTTTAACGCCTCGTTGCCGTGCAAAGTTTTGATTGCTGCAATCAGCGCCTCATCAGGACAAAAGGATCCGTTTATAAACAAATTCCTATCCTCTATTTTAACCGGGAACTTGCCCTGCAGCCATGGTTGTGTGTGCCACGAGTAATCAAGATCGAAATATTTAGCCCACTTTTCGGCTATGGTAAGTATGCCTAAGCGCAGGTCGGCGACCGGGCGGGTAAATGTTAAAGGCCGAAGGGTTTGATGTGCGTTATCGTCAAAAAGGATAATTGCCATGGTACAAAAATAAAAAAATCCCTCCGCCAACAGACGGAGAGACTTATAAATATTTTATCGGGACACGTATTATTTTTTGTTGTAACGGGTACGGAATTTATCGATACGCCCGGCAGTATCAACCAGTTTCATTTTACCGGTATAAAACGGGTGCGAAGTATGCGAAATTTCCAGCTTTATCAGCGGATAATCGTTGCCATCTTCCCATTTCACAGTTTCGCGTGAGTCGATGCATGATTTTGTTATAAAAGAGTAGTCGTTCGACATATCTTTAAAAACAACTAATCTATAATTTGAAGGGTGCAGATCTTTTTTCATTGTATTCGTTTCTTATAAAAGAGGTGCAAATGTAGGAATTTATTTTTAATGTATAAAGTGTTTTTTAAAATAGTGGTTAGCAAGTATTGATTGGTTATTCTTACCCTCGTTATCGCTTGCGAAAGAGTTTCTCTGTAATGGTGTATTCACTTTGACATTTAAACACAAAGTGCACTAAGATTTTCACAAAGATCACAAAGAGCCGTTTATAACTCTTTTTATTCCATCTTTTAATAATAAGACATTAAAATTCATTAACAAACCCAATTTGTAATTGCCAAGTTTCATGTAGGTTAGGGTTTGTGCCAAATGAACGTCATTTAACGCTTCCACACTTTTTGTTTCGATAACCACTTTATTTTCGACTAACAAATCAATACGATAACCACATTCAAGTCTTATCCCTTCAAAAGTCAGAGGCATAGGTTTTTCTTTTTCTACAAATAATCCCGATTGAAATAACTTATAAAACAAACATTCTTTATAAGCACTTTCTAATAATCCAGGACCTAAAACTTTGTGAACTTCAATACCGGCCCCAATAATAATACTGGAAATCTCATTTTCTGTCATGTTAAAATATTAATCCTTTGTGTACTTTGTGAAAATCTTTAGTGCCCTTTGTGGTTAATTAAGTACTAACCGATACCTTGCACCAATTCCACCAACACCCCGCCCGCGCTTTTCGGATGCACAAAACACACCAGTTTATTATCGGCGCCCAATTTGGGTTTATCACTTAATAACACAAACCCTTCATTTTTTAACCTTTCCATTTCTGCCACAATATCCTCTACCTCAAAGGCTATATGGTGTACGCCTTCCCCTTTTTTGGCTATAAATTTAGCAATAGGGCTATCATCGTTCGTGGCTTCCAATAGCTCTATTTTATTAGGCCCGCTTTGTAAAAATGCAGTTTTAACACTTTCAGATTCAACGTCTTCAACTTTATATACACCGGTATTTAAGAGTTTTTCGTACAAACTGCAGGCCGCATTAAAATCACTAACCGCAATGCCGATGTGCTCTATCTTGTTCATGTCCAAATATTGTAAATTATTGGCGGGATAAGGGTATTTTCTCCTTATTTTTAATGATTTTAAATAAACTTTATATACCTTTGTGTTGTTTAATCGCAAAAGAATATGAATCTTCCTATCTATTTAGATAATAATGCTACAACACCGATGGATCCGCGTGTGCTGGAGGCTATGCTGCCTTATTTTACAACAAAATTTGGTAACGCAGCCAGCAGGAACCACCCATTTGGCTGGGTAGCCGAAGAGGCCGTTGATTATGCCCGTGAGCAGGTAGCTAAATTAATAGGCGCCAGCGAAAAAGAGATCATCTTTACATCAGGCGCTACAGAATCAGATAACCTTGCTATAAAAGGTGTATTTGAAATGTACAAGGATAAAGGTAATCATATTATCACTACTGTTACCGAGCATAAAGCTGTGCTTGACGCCTGCAAACACGTTGAAAAAATGGGCGGCAAGGTAACTTACCTCCCGGTTAAAGAAGACGGTTTGGTTGATCTTGAACTGCTTGAACAAAGCATGACCCCTGAAACCATTTTAGTTTCCGTAATGTACGGCAATAACGAAATAGGTGTTATACAACCGATAAAAGAAATAGCCGCCATCACCCACAAACATGGCGCATTGTTTATGACAGATGCTGTACAAGCTGTTGACAAAATACCGGTTGATGTTATTGCTGATGGTATTGACCTGTTAGCATTATCAGCACATAAAATATACGGACCTAAAGGCGTCGGCGCATTATACGTTCGCCGTAAAGGCCCAAGGGTAAAAGTTACCGCGCAAATGGACGGCGGCGGCCATGAACGCGGCATGCGGTCAGGTACATTGAACGTTCCCGGCATTGTTGGCCTTGGTAAAGCTTGTGAGCTTTGTATGCAGGAAATGGAAAGCGAAGCAAAACGGTTATCCGCTTTGCGCGATAAACTGCAAAACGAATTGACTGTGCTTGAAGAAAGCTATGTAAACGGCAACGTTGAACATCGATTACCGCACGTAGCCAACATCAGCTTTAAATATGTTGAAGGTGAAGGTTTGATGATGGCGATGAAAGATCTGGCAGTATCGTCAGGCTCAGCCTGTACATCAGCTTCGCTGGAACCATCATATGTATTA